>JBMSGX010000254.1:0-2959 GCA_049416285.1 Crocinitomicaceae bacterium
CAAATTGCTTTTTTGTTTTATTGTCCCATTCCATCTTCACAGCGAGATAGATCCCTGAGTCCTTTAACCTTGGGAAAGGGTTGTCCTTGTGAAGCATCAGAGGAACAATCGCGTGCTTTAGTTTCAAGTTGAAATATCTTTTCAACTCTTCCACTTGCTCTCCATTCAACTGATTCTCATTGATGTGATAAATCCCCTCCTCTTCGAGCTCAGATAATATGCGCTTGTACGCAACCTGAAACTTCTTTTGCTGTTTCATCACCACATTACGGATCTCATCAAACAATTGCTGTGGTGTGCCATCGAATCCCAAAACAGTTTTATTACCAAAAGCGATCATTCTACGAATGTAAGCCACGCGCACTCTCCAGAACTCATCCATGTTATTTGAATAAATCCCAAGAAAGCGCATACGCTCAACGATTGGCACTTCACTATCCAGTGCTTCTTGCAACACTCTATCGTTAAATGCCAACCAACTCAGCTCTCTGTTTTGAAGATCCATATTCACAAAAATGAAATAAAAATCAATGCGTGATGTTATTTCCAGATTAAAAATAAAAAAGCTCCCATTTGGGAGCTTTCATTTAAATCTTCATTCCTCTCACAACGCGATCTTTTCGTTTCGTTCGCTGTAGTTTTTTAAGTACTACTTGAAGGTATGCCGTTCCGCTGGATGATGTTGCGTAATATGTTTGATTTCCATATTCCAATTCACCACCTTTTCCACTTTTCCAGTTGGCATCCAAGAAAAACTTACCTGATGTTTGACCTTCACGCAACTTGAATATTAGGATCTTTCCAACCCCAACTTCAAATCGAACAACAACTCCACCATCTTCAGTATAGCTGTCGAATACACATTTAGTTCCTAAAGGAATCACAACGCGTTCCTGTTCTTTACTTGAGTTTGTAACTAGCGCTCCGTCCTTCGTTCCTTGATTCCCTGACTCTTTTGAACGTTCAAGAATGATCGTAGCTGATGTAAAGAACTGTACTTCCTTAATTGCAGCTTCCGAATCCAAACCGAACTCATCACGAATAGAAGTTGTATAAGGAACACGTGTCCCACAACTCATTAGAATCAATCCAACAATAAATAGCAGTGTATATTTCATCTTCATTTTTTTGCAAATATAATTATATCTCGAAGCCCAAAAATAATGCCGAAAATAAGAGTTCATTAATTTCGTTCTATTTTTACAAAAATTGAAGTCATGCCATCGCATATAGAAAAGTTCGTTTTAAACCCATTTCAAGAGAATACATTGATCATTCATGATGGAGAGATCTGTGTAATCGTGGACCCGGGATGCTATGAACGAAATGAACAAGAAGCTCTTGTTTCTTATATAGAAGAGAACAACTTGAAGCCTTTGGCTGTCCTGCTAACGCATGCACATATTGACCATGTGTTAGGCGTTGATTTTATCACTACTCATTTTGAAATTCCTTATTACCTGCATGAGAAGGATCTGCCTACATTAGAGGCCGTGGGTTCATATGCGCATATGTATGGATTTCCTGGGTATAGAGCTCCTCAACAACCCGATGTCATATTGAAAGGAGGAGAAGAATTAGAATTCGGTGCGCTTAAATTCTCCGTTTACTTCACTCCAGGTCATTGCACCGGACATGTCGTTTATCATAACCACAATGAAAACTATGTGGTAAATGGAGACGTGTTGTTTGCCGGAAGTTTTGGACGCGTTGATTTACCAGGTGGAGATTTAGAAACCTTGAAAGATTCGATATTTAATACCATGTTCAATCTTCCCGATGAAACTGTTGTCTTCTGTGGGCACGGTCCCGAAACTACAATCGGAAAAGAAAAACAAACAAACTATATTCTTCAGTTCTAATGCGCATTGCCATCAATACACGTCTTTTGATCTCCGGAAAAATGGAGGGTATTGGTTGGTATACCTATGAGGTGGTGAAACATTTGATCGAAAATCATCCTGAAGATGAGTTCATTCTTTTTTTCGATCGCAAGCCATCAGCAGAATTTGATTTTGGACCAAATGCAAAGCAAGTAATACTGTCACCTCAAGCAAGACATCCGATATTATTCAGGATCTGGTTCAACTGGGCTGTAAAACGTGCACTTAAAAAGTATCAACCAGATGTGTTTTTCTCACCGGACGGATATCTTTCTTTAACCACTGATATTCCACAGGTTCCTGTGATCCATGATCTGAATTTTGAGCATCACCCTGAAGATCTACCTGATCACTTTTTGAAGTATTACAAAACTTACTTTCCAAAGTTTGCAAACATTGCTGATCATATTCTTACGGTATCGGATTATTCGAAACGGGATATTATTAAATCCTACAAAATCCCATCTGATAAAATTACAGTTGTTTGGAATGGTGCTTCTGACATTTTTAGTCCGATGTCTGACGATAAAAAAGATGTAATTCGCCAACAATACACCAATGGGAAAGACTATTTCCTTTTTGTTGGAGCATTGCATCCAAGAAAAAACTTGCGTCGACTTATTGAGGCTTATACGCTTTTCAAAGAAGAACACACTAATAGTGAGACAGAGTTGGTGATCGTTGGAGCTGATCTATGGAAAAACTCGAGCAGTGATATTGAGATATCACCATCCATTAGAGATATGATACATTTCACAGGACATCTATCCCTAGAGGATCTTTCTCAGGTAATGGGCGCAGCAAATGCGTTTGTGTTTGTACCTTACTTTGAAGGATTTGGGATCCCTCTGGTTGAAGCAATGAAAGCAGGAGTGCCGATAATTACCGGAAACAAAACATCTTTACCAGAAGTTGCGGGTGAGGCAGCACTTTACTGTGATCCATTCAACGCGGCTGACATCGCCCAAAAGATGAACGAATTAGCAACAGATGAAATTTTGCAAGCAGATCTTATTCAGAAAGGATTAGAGCGCTCTAAACTGTTCTCTTGGGATAAGACAGCAAAAGAAGTTTAC
>JBMSGX010000255.1:0-2947 GCA_049416285.1 Crocinitomicaceae bacterium
CAGTTGAATACCATTTCAAAACCAGCAAATACAACGGAGGCAAATCTGAGATTACAAAGTTCTCACCACCGGTTACCGGACTTCGCGTAATTAATAATGTAACATCCGCGAATATCAGCTACGACAATTCCTACATTTATGGCGCTCCATACTCGTTAGATAGGATAGCGACTGGTTCTTTGCCTATAGGGAGATCTGAATTTATCGTGAAAGGCAGTTTACCTGACCCCGAATTAACTGTAGGGGAATTGCTATATGATGCACTGCTGGATGAAGGAATTACTTGTCAGGAAATCACACGCTCCATGCGAAGTATTCAGGAGTTGAACCCAGCATATGATAAAATGAGCTTGATCCATACCCAACACGGTAAGTCACTCAACGAGATCATCAAACTGACCAACTACAAAAGCATCAACCTATTTGCTGAACACCTCGTTTGTCTCGTAGCCTATGAAAATGGAATGATCGGATCCGTCAACAACGGTATAGAATACATTTCTAAATACTGGGAATCTAAAATCGATACGAAGGGGTTATACCTAACTGACGGAAGTGGTTTGTCTCGTTCGAATGGAATAAGTAGCTCACACCTCACGGACTTGCTCCAATACATGCATGACAAGAGTAAATACTCAAAGGAGTTTTACGAAAGCCTCCCCGTATCCGGCGAATCAGGAACACTGAAAAGTCTTTGCAGAAACGAAAAAGGACACGGGAAAATACACGCGAAAAGTGGAACCATGAATCGCATCAAGAGCTATGCAGGATATATCGAAAGTTCAACAGGCAAGCATTTCACTTTCGCTATAATCGTTAATAATTTCGATGGTTCTGTCTCGAGCGTCAAAAAGAAAATGGAAGTACTCTTCAATAATTTGAGCTCGCTTTAGCGTAACTCATAATCCAGGATATCACTCCAAACCTGAGCAATCGTCTTCCCATCCACTTTGATCATTTTAGGAACGATACTTTCCGCTGAAAAACCAGGCGTCGTATTGACCTCTATTACATGAGGTACATTGTCGACAATCATAAAATCGATCCTCGCAACCGAACGTAATTGCATCAATTGGTAGATCTCCTTTGCCATTTCCTGAACATTTTGTGTTATTTCATCTGATATCCGAGCCGGCGTTATTTCATCAGAGAGGCCTTTATACTTTGCTTCGTAATCAAAGAACTCCGTGTGAGAAACAATTTCTGTCGGAGGCAATGCTACCATGCCTGAATTAGTATTGTATACTCCACAAGTAACCTCTGTACCCCTCAGGAATCCTTCGATAACGACTGAATCTCCCTCCTCAAAAGCTGCGAAAATAGCAGGTTCTAATTGATCAGGAGTATTTACTTTGGCAATACCGTAGCTAGATCCAGAATCACAAGGCTTAACAAACACAGGAAAACCCAAATCGGCTTTGACTTTATCCGATGAAGGACTTCCCTCTCCTTTTCTTAAATAAATAGATTTCGCCACAGGGATACCAAACCCTCTCAAAAACTGATTACAGTACCATTTATCAAATGACAACTCAGATGCGAGCGGGCCAGAATTAACATATGGCTTTCCGATTATCTCCAAGAATGCCTGAACTTTTCCATTCTCACCTGGATCACCGTGAATATAAACTATTGCAGCATCGAGCTCTATTTTATCGCCATTCCTATTGAACGAAAAACTCATTGCATCGAAATCGATACGTTGATCTCCGTCCTTCACATACCAACCCTCATTAGACAAGACAACCAGATAAGGCTCGAATTCATCCGGAAGATGATTATGAATGGTTGCCGCACTCTTAAGGGAGATTTCAAACTCTGAGGAAAACCCACCACATATGATCCCGATCTTCGTACTCATGATAAAATATTGTTATTCGAAATTAATATCATTGGATTTCTTCATGACCAACTTTACCAAAAGTTATCAGCATAAATGTTGTTAACTTCTATGTATTGTTAATTGTTCATGATTGATTCTTACTGATTCCGCGACTGAATCTTATATATTTGTGACTCAATAACAAACACCTACGAATGAAGTCGTTATTAACTATCACTTTTACGGTCGTATCACTTTTTAGCATTGCACAAGCAACATTGTTCCTGGATTATTTTGAATCGGGTTCAGGAAACTGGACTTTCGCCGGGGATGTAACACCTAACTTTTGGTTGGTAAACTCTTGTGCAGGAAATGGAACGACAACAGCGGGAAGTAATTCAATGTACATCTCTCCGGGAGGATCAATTCCTGGATGTGGAGTTACGGGTACAGAGCAATATGCCTACACGGATGCACCTGGCGGATCTGTGAATGAAGCGATCAGCTACACAACGATCGATGGGACATGTGCTACAAGTTTGATCGCTGATTTTGACTATCGTATACAAGGAAACAGCGGGGCGGATTATGCCGAATTAGTTTACTCTATAGATGGAGGGACTTCTTGGGTTGCGGTTGGTAGTGAATTAGCTCAATCGGCAGCATGGACTACGACATCAATTGCGCTTCCCGCTCTATTGGATGGGACTACTTTCCTTCTTGGATTCAGGTTTACTTACGACGATGCGACTGTTACTGGTCAACCAATTGCAATTGACAATTTATTTGTGTCTGGTACAGATACAGTTGATCCAATAGTAGTTTGTCCGAATGACACACTTGTTTACGTAGATGAGTTTTGTGATGGATTGATCAAGGACTGGATCATGGAATCAACGATCTCAGACAACTGCTCGCCTTATGCGAACCTAAACATTACGCAATCACCTATTCAGGGGACAGTCGTTCCTGGAACCAATGTAATAACAACGATCACAATCACTGTGGAGGATGAGGCTGGGAATACTGCACAGTGTACTATGGATGCAACAACTGTAGATACGCTTGATCCTACTATTTCATGCCCTACACCAACAGATCTATTCGTTGACAACAACTGTGAAG
>JBMSGX010000256.1:0-2916 GCA_049416285.1 Crocinitomicaceae bacterium
GACCTGGCTCGAATTCATCTACTTCATCTGGTCGTCCCGTTTTAACAGCGCAGAATCCGCATGATCTCGTACAGATATTTCCAAGGATCATGAATGTGGCAGTTCCTTCGCCCCAGCATTCTCCCATATTTGGACAGCTACCGCTTTCGCAAATGGTGTGTAATTTATGCTCGTCAACAAGTTTTCTAACCCTTTTGTAATCTTCTCCAATTGGCAGCTTTACGCGAAGCCATTTTGGTTTTTTAATACGTATCGGGTTGTCTTCTTTCACTATTTCTGCCATAATCAACAATCTTTGATTTCAATCGCTATAGTTGCGCTGTAAAAAATGTACTTTTACGCCGAAAGCAAATTGCTTTTGCAAAGTTAATGAAAAACATCTTCGGAAATGGCAACTGCGCGAATTGAATACCAGGGTAAATTACGCACGAAATGTACGCATCTTAAATCGGGAGAATCTATTTACACGGATGCTCCAGTCGATAATAATGGAAAGGGAAGTACTTTTTCGCCGACTGATCTTTTGGCTACAGCTTATGTGTCTTGTATGATCACGATCATGGGAATCTATTGCGACAAGAACAGCATTGACTTTAAACATTGCACCGCTGATGTTACTAAAGAAATGGGGTCGGGGCCACGGCGCGTTCAGCGATTAACGATTGAATTCAACCTTTCTGGAAATGACTGGACTTCGGAGCAAAAGAATAATATTATCAAGGCTGGTGAAGCCTGTCCGGTTGCCATGTCGGTAAGTGATGATATGGAAGTATTGATCAATTATACATTTTAATTATGCAACGAAATCATTCCGGAAACAGAAGCTATAAAAAGAAGGAACGCGACCTTATCTACGGAGTTCGCGCGGTGATCGAGGCGATCAAAGCAGAACGAGAGATCAACAAGATCATGATCCAAAAGGGAATGGATAAAGAGCTCTTTATGGAACTCAAAGAGGAGTTGAAAGGAAAAGATTTTCAATTGCAATTTGTTCCGAGAGAAAAGCTGGATGCTTTAACGGACAACAATCATCAGGGTGTCGTAGCGCAGGTTTCTCCAATTGAGTACCACAGTATTGAGCCTTTGGTCGAGGGATTAATCGAAGAGGGTAAAAAGCCTTTTATTTTAGTCCTCGATAGAATTACGGATGTTAGAAATTTTGGAGCTATTGCAAGAACTGCAGAATGTGAAGGTGTAGATGCCATTTTATTACCTTCCAAGGGTTCAGCTCAGGTGAATGCGGATGCAGTAAAAACAAGCGCAGGAGCGTTGAATAGAATAAAAGTTTGCAGAACTGATAACTTGAAAGATTCATTGTTCTATATTCAACAATGTGGGATACGATTGGTTGCATGTACTGAAAAATCAAAAATTCCATTGTACGAAACGAATTTAAGAGGTTCGGTAGCCATTATTATGGGGTCCGAAAAAGATGGGGTAACCCAGGATCTTATCAATATGGCTGATATTTCATGCCGTATTCCAATGAGGGGTGAGATCGCTTCTTTGAATGTAGGAGTAGCTGCCGGGATGGCGATGTACGAAAAATTGAGACAGGAGCTCTATTAATGGTTCCATTTTTGCATTAGTCTACTTATGAGATCAATATTATTTCTTCTATTATTGACGCCTTTTGTTGCTGGAGCTCAACTGAAGGGTGCCGTTTTGAAATTAGAAGGAACTTGGACCTTTAAGGAAAGTCCAGGATTTGAAAAATGGGAGAGGGCAGGAGAAGAGATGGTCGGAAGGGCTTACCGTGTAAATAAAATGGGGGATACTTCTCTTGTTGAGGAGATGCATATTAGTAGTGTGAATAATAGGTTGGTCTACCAGTCAATCACTTTCAATCGACCGGCAGATACGGTAATTCGTGTGGCACACAATTTTGTCGGTAAGCGAAGAAAGATGATGTTCACGAATATAGCGCGTGATTTGCCGTATGCGATCAAATACAACTTTGGATTTTTGAATAAGCGAAAGCTAAATATTCAAATTCATTTTCATGAGGGTGAAAAGGCAAAGAAGATGGTTCTAAGGAAAAAAGAATAACAGCAAATGCTGTCAACCTCAGCCACATTAATTACGTTTTAATAAATGTATGAAGTACTTCTCTATTATTTTTCTGGTTCTGTTCATGATAAGTTGTCAAAAAGACAATAATGAATTACCACAAGATGAACCATATTCTCCACCACCACCATACGGAACAGGAGGTTGTTTATTCAGTGGCGATCATGCTTTTTTTATAGGACAAGTGATTGACAGTTTTTCTGGGAGTCCAATTAACAATTATAAGATACAGTATCATCAGGGAGTAGGGTTGTCTAAAGACTCAGTCACGGATGGAACATATCTTCTTCAGGCATCAGAAGGTTATTTCTATGACGGATGCAGTTTTACCATTTCTATACCCGATACGATATTCATTGATCTAACGGATGAAAACGGTACTTACCATTCACTCTGGTTTCTGAGTGATACGCTAGTGTTGGGAGATACAATAACGATGGATTTTCAATTGTAAATTAGCTCTCCTTGGCAGTACTTTTTTTTCTAAAGTAGTTTTTGAGCTTCAATCCGATCGCAACAAGAATGATCAAGTAAATAACAGTTGAAAGTATCCATTTAGTCGTCGTCAAGGTTGAGCCAAGAGATACTAAGGGTCCAGCAGCTTTTTCTGAGTTCAAATAAGTTTCGACGATCATGACCTCCACATTGTTCTCAACCCAATCAGCGATCATATGTAAAACAGGAAGTATCACGACTAATTTCCAACGTTTGATCAAATAAATGATCCATGTGATATGCATCGATGTATAGATAACTGGAAATACAGTGTCCCAAATACGAATAAATCGGGTATAGCAGATCAATTGTTCTTTTGAACGCGAACTCAGAAAGGTTAGAACATCTTGC
>JBMSGX010000257.1:0-2910 GCA_049416285.1 Crocinitomicaceae bacterium
ACGGGAGCCTTTTTTGTTTTACAACCGAACGGCCCATTCTTTCACCAAAGGAATTACTTCGTCAGTATTAAATACCCCAAGTACATCCTTGACGATCTCATCATAGTCCATATTCACATTTGCGTATTTCCGTGATAGATACGTGTAAAGTCTTGCTTTCAAAAATCCGTTTGAGTTATCCATTAACTCTGCTATAGTAAGTTCATTGATCATGACAGCAAGAAACAAACGGTAGTCGTAAGTTTTTTACGTTATGATTCATTTCATTAAGTTGAACTGTTATGATTGAAGTAATTAGTTGGGCTTTGGTTGGAGTTTTAGGGCTTGGAATTATATTA
Organism: Crocinitomicaceae bacterium; assembly: GCA_049416285.1. GTDB lineage: Bacteria > Bacteroidota > Bacteroidia > Flavobacteriales_D > Crocinitomicaceae > UBA4466. The sequence goes on from JBMSGX010000257.1 coordinate 339, forward strand.
CTGGCCCGAAATCAACCTTTATTTCCGTTAGGATTACTAAGGAAATGGCAAAACAATGAGTGGAGTGGTTTGGTAAGGCTTTTATATCATTTTTCGTAATCGGGGCGATCGTATGGTTATTTGAGCTCATTGCATTTATCAAAGCGTATTTAAATCACTAAAAAAGCCACTTTCAACGAAAGTGGCTTTTTTAGTAAATTCTTAGAATCTAACTCTGTTGATCTTTTTACCCATTCGGAATCCTCCTCCGTCACCCATGGTGTATCTTAAGAATCCTTCAAACCCTCCGATCGTTTTAGAAACTGCCGCCAGATCCGAAATATTCATATCATAGGCAAACCCTAAAGAGAACATATCGTACTCAAATGCGATTCTACCAATGATCGCATCGTTCCATCTGTAATACACTCCTGTGTAGAATGTAATTGGACGTGTAAATCCAGTAGAACGTGATCCTTCATGAATGATATATCCGAAGTTGGATCCAAACATGATCTCCTGGTGTCCTGCCTGACGTAAGTAATACAACCCTGGCTGAACCCGCATTCTGGAATTTTCAATTCCAAGGTCGGCATTTACAAAAGCGGCATATCTGATCGCTAAGCGCTCATTATCCAGTTTCATAAATGAGAACTTTGGTCTATTCAGGTGACTAGCAGAAAACCCGATATTCACGATCTTCTTAAGGTTTTGAGTCATATAACCACCATCAACTAAGTAAGTGTAGACCAAACCGGCTCCTGTATCGAAGTACTTAAAGTTAGGAGTCTCGAAAGCTTCTCCACTGGCAACATTTCCGTTCCAGCTAATTCCGTCATACTGAGACATCCATTGTGCACCGTTTTCGCTAAATGCACGCTGGCCGTAACCTCCGTAGATTCCAAGCCCGATAGTGCTTTCATCATTGATCAATAGGTGGTAAGCTAAATTTAGGTTGGCAATCGTCGTTGACATTCGCTGCGCTCCGGCCTGATCATTGAAGAAGTTAATTCCCATTGCAAAATTACCGTCTTTCATGTAGTATCCCTCGTTCAAACGCGTGTCAAACGAAGCAGCAATTGTAGAATATGGAACTCCTACTTTGCTCCACTGATTTCTGTAGTTGATCACCGCCTGCATTGGATAGTTAGCTCCGGCAAGCGCTGGATTCAGCGTCAATGGTGAGTGTTCCAGTTGCGAAAAATGAATATCCTGTCCGAATGAAGAAAGGGATATCATCGTGAACACAAATCCGATTAAAGTTGATCTTGTTTTCATAATTCTCTTCATTTTCAGGATTAATAAACTACTGTTAGGTTTCCGGACATCTCAAGTTGAGTACCGTCTGCTTTCAGAGCAGTCAATTTATAAACATACGCTCCGGTTCCTACCGGTTTGTTCCTATGCGTTCCATCCCAACATACTGATTGATCAAATGACTCGAAGATCACTTCACCCCATCTGTTGAAGATCTGTAAATGGAAGTCTTGTAAACAGCTTCCCGCTACACAGAAGGTGTTGTTAGCAGAAGGTCCTGTTCCATTCGGTGAGAAGATGTTCGGGATGAAGAAATCATCACAGAACTGCTCAACATAGATATAAACCATTGCAGTGTCTGTACATCCAAGCTCATCTGTCGCTGTTAGGATGTAAGTTGTTGTCTCATCCGGAGTAGCTGTTGGATCTTCACAGTCTGTACACGACAGTCCCGTTGGTGGAGACCAGCTCCAATCCATTGTACCGGTTGTTGGTGTACCCGTTGCAAAAATGTCAACTGACTCCCCTTCATCAATACTTGCAGAAGAAGGTGTAGCATCAACATCAAGACTTCCTGTAAGATTCACGGTAAATGAAGCCGATCCAGTACACCCATTAACGTCCGTTGCACTAACACCATAAGTGCCAGGTATGAGGTTTGTCAATCCAGGCGTTCCTTCACCGTTCGGAGACCAACTGTAAATATATGGCCCTGTTCCACCAGTCACCGTAGTAGTGATTGATCCCAGATTGAATCCGCAGTCAGCATCTACAACATTTCCGATAATTGTAACTGGCTGTGGTGCCGTAATTGTATATGTTTCCGTTGTTGAACAACCTGCTGCATCTGTTACTGTTACTGAATAAGTTCCGGCAGGTAGATTTGACAGATTAGTTCCAGTTCCAACGTTCGGTGTCCAAGCATACGTGTATGGTGCTTGTCCACCCGTTGCCGCAATTGTTAATGAACCGTCTGTATCACCACTACATGTAACATTTGTTTGTGTGACAAGTGAAACCGTTGGACCTGCCGCAACAGGATCAATTGTGACCGTAGTAGAAGCGGAGATACAACCAGTGTTCACATCCTGAACAGTCACATCATAGTTACCTGGTGCCAGTCCAGTAAATGTTGAACTCGCTTGATATGCTCCACCAATGCTGTATTCATAGTTCGCCCCAGTAGGAGAGGTTACGTCGAATGTTCCTGTTGGGTCTGCACATGTTGGCTGTTGCGTAACAGTCGTTGCTGGCGTTCCCGGAAGTGGATTCACGGTGATGGTTTGTGTTCCGGATGCTGTATTCGTACATGACGCATCCGTAATGTTTGTAACAA
>JBMSGX010000258.1:0-2876 GCA_049416285.1 Crocinitomicaceae bacterium
TACAGGAAATGATCGATATCTGTGATTTTGCTGTTGGACTTTCTCGTCAGCTTCACGGTTTAACAATGCACTCTGAGCGTCCAGGACACAGAATGTATGAGCAGTACCACCCATTAGGGATCGTAGGTATTATTTCTGCGTTCAACTTCCCTGTAGCAGTTTGGAACTGGAACACTGCACTGGCTTGGGTTTGTGGAGATGTATGTGTTTGGAAACCGTCTGAAAAAGCACCTTTGACAGCTATTGCATGTCAGCAGATTACGCAAGAGGTATTTGAAGCGAATGATGTACCTGAAGGGGTATCAAACCTTGTGATCGGTGGTCCGGAGATCGGAAAATTGATGTCAAATGACAAAAGAGTTCCTTTAGTATCTGCAACAGGATCCACACGCATGGGTAAATCTGTTGGTGAGGCAGTTGGAAGAAGACTAGGAAAGTCACTTCTTGAGCTTGGAGGTAACAACGCCATCATCATTACGGATACAGCTGATTTGAAAATGGTTGTACCGGGAGCAGTATTCGGTGCCGTAGGAACTTGTGGACAAAGATGTACTTCAACACGTCGTTTGATCATCCACGAAGGAATTTATGATAAGGTAAAAGATGCTTTGGTGAGTGCGTATGCACAGATCAAGATCGGTAACCCATTGGATGAATCTAACCACGTTGGTCCGTTGATCGATAAGGATGCGGTTAACATGTACTTAGATGCTTTGAAGAAAGCAGAAGCTGAAGGTGGAAACGTTATTGTTCCAGGAGGAGTATTGGAAGGGGCTGGTTACGAATCTGGATGCTACGTAAAGCCAGCGATCGTAGAAGCAGAAAATCATTTCGAGATCGTTCAACACGAAACATTTGCACCGATCCTTTATATTATGAAATACTCAGGAGGTGTTGAAAATGCGATCAAATTGCAAAATGGAGTTCCTCAGGGACTTTCATCTGCGATCATGACAAACAGCATCAAGGATTCTGAGGCATTCTTATCTCAGGCAGGATCTGACTGTGGAATTGCTAATGTGAACATCGGTACTTCGGGAGCTGAGATCGGTGGAGCGTTCGGTGGAGAGAAAGAAACTGGTGGAGGACGTGAGTCTGGATCAGATGCTTGGAAGATCTACATGAGAAGACAAACGAATACGATCAATTACTCTGATAGCCTTCCGTTGGCACAGGGAATTAAATTCGATCTGTAAGCGTTATAGACATAAAGAAAAAGCCGGGTGAATAACCCGGCTTTTTTATTTAATTCCAATTGAAGAAGGTGTCATCCTTCAAAGAGTCCTTTAAACTTTGTCGTAGCTGTTTGAATTTCTTTTGGGCAGCCACATCTCCTTGAGCAGCTTTCTCTTTGACTTGATAATAATAGTCCAGTGTTTCTCCGAAAAGATCATGGTCCAACTTATACTTGATCTCAGCGATTTTACCATTGATCTCAATGAGGTAATGCTCAATATTACCCAACTCACTGCTTTCTTTATCACTCAGCTCATCTCTGTGCATAAGTTCAATATAGCGCGGAAGGATACGACCGAGGATCGCATTGAACTGATCAAGCTCTCGGTTAAGTAGTTCTTTATTTTTCTCAAACTCCATTCTGTCACTCAATTTATGAAATTTGAACATTCAATACCTAATACTTTGCATTTATTTCTAGTTATCTTCACGTAATGGCAGGTATATACATCCATATTCCCTTTTGTAGAAAGAAGTGTACGTATTGTGATTTTCACTTTAGTACCACTTTCGAGAATTACCGTGAAAGGATGGTTGACGCCATTGTCAAGGAAGCTTATTCTCGCGCACCTGAATTATCTGATGAATCAGTAAAAACCGTCTATTTTGGAGGAGGTACCCCAAGTGTGCTCAATGCAGATGAGCTGCACCGGATCTTGAAAAATGTTCGTGAAAACTATGCGGTCGATGAGAATGTAGAGATCACATTGGAGGCGAATCCTGATGATATCAATATCGAGCTTCTCAAAATATGGAAAGAGGAAGGTGTGAACAGATTGAGTATTGGTGTCCAATCGTTCCGATCCGAGGACCTGGAATGGATGAATCGATCTCATTCAGCAGAACAGTCTGTGAATGCTGTAAAGTTGGCACAACGGGAAGGGTTTGATAATATAACGATAGACTTAATCTATGGTCTCCCGAATATGTCTATGACGGAATGGGAAGCACAGCTCGATCAGGCAATAGCATTAAATGTGCCGCATATCTCTGCTTACTGTTTAACGGTTGAACCAAATACGGCATTAGCACATTTAACAAAAACGGGCAAGATAGTTACTCCCGGAGATCAGGTTCAGTCGGAAGAGTTTTTAATGTTGCGCAAAAAACTCCTCGATGCGCGATTTATACAATATGAAGTATCGAATTTCGGAAAAGAAGGATTCGAATCTCAGCATAATTCGGCCTATTGGAAAAATGAAAAATACCTAGGTATTGGGCCATCCGCGCACTCTTTTGATGGAGTTTCCAGGAGGTGGAACGTGAGCAATAATCAACGGTACATGTCCGCATTAGAAACTGAGGATGACTATTTCGAGGTGGAAACACTCAGTCCGACCGATAAGTTCAATGAGTTGCTGTTAACAGGACTCAGAACTATCTATGGAGTGGATAAAACATTGTTGTTCAAGGAAGTCTCACCAACAACATCATTCGAAACACAGATAGATGAATACAAATCGAAAGGTTGGCTTGTCGAGGAGCATGACAAATACCTTTTAACGCCTGAAGGATTATTGTTTGCTGATCAAATAGCGTCGGAGCTTTTCTTACTTGAAGACTAACCTTTTTACTATTCTTTATTTAACCGTATTTTTGCATTCGTGCTAAACCAACTTGAACATATCCGTTTGAAATCC
>JBMSGX010000259.1:0-2874 GCA_049416285.1 Crocinitomicaceae bacterium
AGCGTATCACTCTTGATAGTGAGGTTAAATCAGAAACAGAAGAGTTCGATGAGACTTCGCTTCACATGCGTCAGTTATTGAAAACGAAATTGGTAGATATGGATCTTTCAGTTCGTGCATTGAACTGTCTTAAGGCAGCAGATGTTGAAACATTGGGTGACCTTGTTTCTTACAACAAGAACGATCTATTGAAATTCAGAAACTTCGGTAAGAAGTCACTTACAGAATTGGAAGACCTTGTTGATAGCAAAGGACTTTCATTCGGAATGAATGTTTCTAAATACAAATTGGATAAAGACTAGTATCGCTTAGAATTATTTAAAAATGGCGTAATAGGTGGCTGGACTTACGCGATACAAAGATCCGGTTAACCGTTACTTACGAAATTAAAGTTATGAGACACGGTAAAAAATTTAATCACTTAGGAAGAAAGACTGCTCACAGAAAAGCAATGCTTTCTAACATGGCTTGTTCATTGATCGAGCACAAAAGAATTAACACAACGGTAGCTAAAGCGAAAGCACTACGCGGATTCGTTGAGCCAATTCTTACGAAGTCTAAAACAGACTCAACTCACTCAAGAAGATCTGTATTCAGATACCTTCAGAACAAGGATGTGGTTAATGAACTATTTAGAGATGTTGCACCAAAGATCATGGACAGACAAGGAGGGTACACACGTATCATTCGCACTGGATACAGATTAGGTGACAACGCTGAAATGTGTATGATAGAATTGGTTGACTTTAACGAGTTATACACAAACGAATCATCTAAGAAAACAACTCGTCGTTCGAGAAGAGGCGGAGGTAAAGCGAAAGGTGCGGAAGCAACTGCAGACGTAGCGACTGAAGAAGTGGTAGAAGAAACTGTAGAAGCAGCAACAGAGGAAACTGTTGAGGCAGAAGCGGAAGAGACTGCAACGGAAGAGGTTGAAGAGCCAAAAGCGGAAGAGGCAGCTGACGAGTCTACTGACGAAGCGGCTGATTCAGACGAGGAAGAAAAGAAAGAAGAGTAAATTGAAAGTTTACATTCATAAGAAGGGCAATGGTGACATTGCCCTTTTTTTGTGGAAAACTTTCAGTGCATAGTATAGAGTGAAATTATAATTTTGTACAAATATTTTCAGCATGTCAGAAGAGAGAAAACCAGCAGTATTGCTTTTAGAAGATGGGACTGTATTTCATGGGACAGCCATCGGGAAAATTGGAACAACAGCGGGAGAAATTGCCTTTAATACGGGGATGACCGGGTACCAGGAAGTTTTTACAGACCCATCATATTATGGGCAGATCCTAATCATGACTACGGCACACATTGGAAACTATGGAGTACATGATGAAGAAGTTGAGTCAGACGGTATCAAAGTGGCCGGTATGGTAATTAAAAAGTTCTCTGATGGCTATTCAAGACCGTCAGGATCTAAGTCACTTCAGGATTACATGGTAGAGAACGAAAAAGTAGGTATCGCAGATTTGGATACAAGAGCTTTAGTCCGTCACATTCGTAACGCGGGTGCGATGAACTGTATCATTTCTTCTGAGGATTTGGATATCGATGTATTGAAAGGTAAGCTGAAAGATGTTCCTTCTATGGCTGGCCTTGAGCTTTCATCTAAGGTAACAACAAAAAGTGTTTATGATGTTGAACCTGAAGACGCGGCTTACAAAGTGGCTTTGGTTGACTTTGGAGTGAAAAAGAATATCATAAGATGTTTAGTGGAGCGAGGATGTCACGTTAGGGTATTCCCTATGAACACTTCTGTTCAAGAGATGGAGTCATTTAATCCAGATGGATACATGCTGTCAAATGGTCCCGGAGATCCTTCAGCGATGCCTGGATCAGTTGAGCAAGTGAAAAACATTGTTGCCTTGAACAAACCTATTTTTGGAATTTGTTTAGGACATCAGATCCTTTCTTTGAGTCAAGGGTTGAGAACAGAGAAGATGTTCAATGGACACAGAGGGATTAACCACCCGATCAAGAATTTGATCACAGGTAAAGGTGAGGTTACCTCACAGAACCATGGATTCGTTGTATCCAAGGACAGTGTTTCTGAGAACGATGAGATCGAAATGACACACGTTCACCTTAATGATGACACGTTAGCAGGAATTGCCTTCAAATCGAAGCCAATGTTCTCTGTACAGTATCACCCGGAGGCATCGGCAGGTCCTCACGATTCAAGATACCTGTTCGATCAATTTATAGACAACATGAAAAACAATAAATAATGAGTTACATAGCTAAGATCATTGGCCGTCAAATTTTGGATTCAAGAGGTAATCCTACGGTTGAAGTAGATGTAATTACAACGTCAGGTGTTTTAGGTCGCGCTGCGGTTCCTTCAGGAGCATCTACGGGAATCCATGAAGCAGTAGAATTAAGAGATGGGGATAAGTCAGCTTACCTTGGGAAAGGGGTTTTAAAAGCGGTGGCTAATGTAAACTCCATTATTGATGAAGCTTTACGTGGATTCGATGTATGTGATCAAAAAGCGATCGACGCTAAGTTGCTAGAGCTTGATGGAAGCGAGAACAAATCTAACATTGGAGCAAATGCAATACTTGGAACGTCACTGGCGTGTGCAAGAGCAGCAGCAGATGAGTCAGGCTTGAGCCTTTTCAAGTATGTTGGAGGTGTTGGTGCAGTTACGATGCCTGTTCCTATGATGAATATTTTGAATGGAGGATCACATGCCGATAATAAGATCGATATTCAGGAGTTTATGGTAATGCCGTTTGGAGCAGAATCATTTTCTGAAGGATTACGTTGGGGAACAGAGATCTTTCATCACCTTAAAAATGTATTGAAGTCAAGAGGGATGTCAACGAATGTTGGTGATGAAGGAGGGTTTGCACCTAACCTTGGTTC
>JBMSGX010000260.1:0-2871 GCA_049416285.1 Crocinitomicaceae bacterium
GAATGGAACAGGTTCCTACGCGTTGGATAGACCAAGGGGCGAGCTCTGCCATAAAACTGGCAATAACACCGAACAGATACGAAGCAGGAGTACTTGAAGTAGCACTCAAGGATGTTTTTACAGACAAGACGCATTGGCAAAAAATGCTGAAAAACGATATTGATCCCTTCATCGACCTCGTAGAAGAAAAGTGGTCATTAGAGGAACATCTACCAGCCGATCTCGTTGATCAGTTCACGGATGACGATGAGATCATAGAATTAAATTATCCTGTACTTACTTATCCTCAAAAGGTGAAAAGCCTTTCGTTCGATAAACTGCCAAAGATCTCTGGGAAATTGGAAGGGATAAAAGGGCAGTACTTACTCTTCGAGGGGGGACAGGTGCTGAATATCAGAAAACACACAGGTTATTATGTTGAAGTGGAATATTAGTTTCCTGACTATTTTAATAACATTTGGCACTTGGTCTCAGTATAGCTGGACTTGGACTGAACTCGATACAATGCCATTTCGAACGGCGAACAATGCGGTTTGTGAAGCTGTCATCAATGGAGAAGAGTACGTTTATTCATTTGGAGGTATTGACACAAGCAAAACTCATGAAGGTATTCATCAACGTTCCTTCAAATATGAAGTTGCAACCGATAACTGGACTGAGATCCAAGAACTTCCTGATACACTTGGTAAGATAGCGGGAGGAGCATCCTTCGTAAATGGAAAGATCTATATCATTGGCGGTTATCATGTTTTCACGAATGGAAGCGAGCTTTCTTCTGACCGCGTGCATATTTACGATCCTCTAACGGACGCATACGAAGCAGATGGAGCGGCAATACCTGTTCCAATAGATGATCACGTGCAATGTGTTTATAAGGACAGCTTGATCTACGTAGTTACGGGATGGAGCAACACCACCAACAGACCGGAAGTTCAGATCTATAACACGTACAATGATTCTTGGTCATTAGGTACAAGTACACCAAATACTGGATATTTTAAAGTCTTCGGAGCGAGTGGGTATATTATTGGTGACACATTGTATTATCATGGTGGAACGACCGCTGGATTTAGCTTCACGGCTCAACCATTTATGCGAAAGGGATATATTGATCCAACTGATCCAACAACTATTACATGGGAGCTGATGGCAGATGCACCTGGAGCAGCAGGATACAGAGCGGCTTGCAGCGGAAGTGGAAATACTGTTTTCTGGGTTGGTGGCGCACCAACATCATATAATTACGATGGTATTGCTTATGATGGTTCTGGAGGAGTTGATCCTTCAGCTCGAATATTGCATTTCAATAACTATACATACACGCATACGGACAACACTTCGGAACCTTTCGGTGTAATGGATCTTAGAGGTATAGCCAAACTTTCTAATAACCGCTTCATCGTATGTGGAGGAATGGATACAAATCAAGTCGTTTCCAACAGGACTTTCCTACTTGAAAACACATTACTTGAGATCGAAGAGGTCAAAGAGGTTGAATCAAAGGTATTTTATGAGAATAATTCAGTGCGCATCGAATTTGATAAAGATCAAGAATGGTCAGTTATTGATATGAATGGCAGGTCCGTTTTGAATGGCAATGGCGACACAATTGTATTAGATCGTGAAAAGTATGAATCCGGCGTTTATCTTGTTAAATTCGCCGCTCAATCCATAAGGATCAGACTGTAATGGCAAAGAACAAACTCAAGAGATTCGCGGCAGTAAAGGACTTCCCTCATTTTTATGAGCCTCTTATTAACGAACCGTTTTCTTTGAAGGGAAAATGGAGACAAGAGCATTTTAAGAATGACAATCCGATCGTTCTTGAGCTTGGATGTGGTAAAGGTGAATACTCAGTAGGACTTGCAAAACATTATCCTGAAAAGAACTTCATTGGTGTTGATATTAAAGGATCAAGAATGTTTGTTGGTGCGGAAGAAGCGTTAGAAGCAGAGTTGACCAATGTTGCTTTCCTACGTACACGTATTGATTTCATTACTGACTTTTTTGGTGAAGGTGAAGTGGACGAGATCTGGTTAACGTTCTCAGACCCTCAGCCCAAGAAGCCACGAAAGCGATTGACTTCACCCTTATTTATAGAACGTTACAGAAAGATCCTGAACCCGGGAGGAATTGTCCATTTGAAAACAGACAGTGATCTTCTTTTCGAGTATACAGAAGAACAGATCAACGAACACAACTACGATTGTTTGGAGCTTACCTGGGATCTGTATGGTGAATTCCCAGAAAACATCGATCCGGTAACGCGCGAGATCTTTCACATAAAGACGCACTACGAGCAACTGTTCACTGCGAAAGGATCAGTGATCAAGTATTGTAAGTTCAAGATAAACTAGGCTACTTTTAGCTTCGCTAATTTTGATTTCGAGAATTGTGCTTCAGCGTATGCTTTAGTAACACGGAACTCTTTCTCATCTTTTGATGGTAGCTCGAACATCGCTTCATTCAGAATAGCTTCACAGATAGACCTTAGTCCACGTGCGCCTAATTTGAATTCGATCGCTTTACTAACGATGAAATCAAGAACATCTGCATCGAACTTCAGATCAATTCCATCTATTTCGAATAGTCTCACGTATTGCTTAACAAGGGCGTTCTTAGGTTCAGTAAGAATGCGCTTTAGACTTTCTGCGCTTAACGGCTCCAAATAAGTTAGGACAGGGAATCGTCCAATTAGCTCAGGTATCAATCCGAATGTTTTTATATCCGTGGGATTCACATATTTTAAAAGTGTATCCTGTTCAATATTTTCTTCTTGAGAATTCGAAAATCCGATTGTTTGACGGTTCACACGTCCTGCAATGATCTTTTCAATTCCATCAAAGGCTCCTCCACAAACGAACAAAATGT
>JBMSGX010000261.1:0-2819 GCA_049416285.1 Crocinitomicaceae bacterium
CAGCAATTAAAAGCTTATCAAGATCAGCAGAAGATGATTGCTGAAACAAAGCGTTTTATAGATCAGTTTAAAGGAACCTACTCTAAGACCAATCAGGTGAGCTCTCGACAGCGTATGCTTGAAAAATTGGAGATCATTGAAGTTGATGAGATCGACACATCTTCAATTTCATTGCGCTTCCCTCCTTCTCAGCGCTCTGGTGATTTCCCGGTAGTAGCAAAGGATTTGAGCAAGTCATATGGAGATAAAGTGGTCTTTAAAGATGCAAATCTCTCAGTAGCACGCGGGGAAAAGGTCAGTTTTGTTGGTCGAAATGGTGAAGGTAAATCGACGATGATCAAAGCCATCATGGGAGAGATCGATTTTGAAGGACAATGTGGATTGGGACATAATGCCCATGTTGGATATTTCGCTCAGAACCAGGCCTCTCTACTCGACCCTGAGCTATCTGTTTTCGAGACGGTGGATAATGTTGCCGAGGGCGAGATCCGAAAGGAAATAAAGAATATTCTTGGAGCATTTATGTTTTCAGGAGATGCAATTGATAAAAAAGTAAGCTTCCTATCGGGAGGAGAGCGTACACGCTTAGCAATGGTCAGATTGCTGTTGCAGCCTGTAAACGTTTTAATTCTAGATGAGCCAACGAATCACCTTGACCTGAAATCAAAGGATGTACTAAAGGAGGCATTGAAGAAGTTTGACGGGACGCTGATACTAGTATCACACGACCGGGCATTTCTTGAAGGTTTAGCTGACAAAGTATTTGAGTTTAAAGATCAGAGAGTCATAGAGCATTTCGAGACAATCGATGAATTTTTGGAAAGGAATAGAATTGAACAAATTCGTCATTTAGACCTTTAACCATCAGTACAATGGTACACACCTAACGTTAACGATTTCAGTATTTTATGCTGCTTTATTTTTTGAAGTAACGACGTTTCTTATTGTTCTTGTTCCCCCCAGGTTTTTTCTCCCTCCATACGGGGCCTGGTCCAAACTCTTCTGAAGGCTGTTCTTTAGGAATGGAAGATTCAATAAGTCGCTCGATTCTCCAGATCTTCGGTATATCCTTGTCGTTGATCAAGGTTACCGCTTCACCTTTAGTATTCGCACGGGCAGTTCTTCCTATCCTGTGCACGTAATCCTCTGGGTCAGAAGGAGAATCATAGTTTATTACCATATTGATCTCCTTTATGTCTATACCTCGACTCATCACGTCAGTTGCAACAAGAATTCTAACCCTTTTTGCCCTGAATTTTCTAAGGACCTCTTCCCTATCTTCTTGTTTTAAATTCGAGGATAGTCCTTTAGCATTAAGCTTCGCTCGTGTTAGCTTATTGACAATTTGTGAAACGCTATTCTTTCTTGATGCAAATATGAGTATGCTGTCGTAGTCCTTTCTTTTGTTGATCAGATCTATGATCACAGGTATTTTTTGCTCATCGGTAGTCATTATTGCGGATTGCTTAACTCCGGTTGCCGGTTTTGAGATAGACAAGCTTATTTCCTGAGGGTTTCTCTGTATACTCTTTGCTAATTGCCTGATCTTGGGTGGCATTGTTGCACTAAACATCAGCGTTTGCCTTTCTTTTGGGAGCTCTTTTACGATCATGGTAAGATCATGAATAAAACCCATGTCAAGCATTCTGTCGGCTTCATCTAAGATCAGATGCTTCACCTTGTCAAATTTTACATTTCCCATTTTTATATGAGACAAAAGCTTTCCAGGAGTCGCAACGATCACGTCACACCCCTGAGCCAGAGCACTCTTCTGAAGAGACCAGTCCTGCCCTTCGCCTCCACCGTAAATAGCAAGTGAACTTACCGAAATAAAGTATGAAAGTCCTTGTATCTGCTGATCTATCTGAATTGCAAGTTCTCGCGTAGGCACAACAATTATAGTGTCCGTCGCATTATTCTCCTTGCCGGCCAGCTTATTCAATATAGGAATGACAAACGCACCTGTTTTACCTGTTCCTGTTTGAGCACATGCTATTAGATCCTTTCCACTTAAGATTATTGGAATTGCCTGCTCCTGTATCGGTGTTGCTTCCGTAAAGTTCATGTAGGAAAGCGCCTCTATTAAACTCTCTTCGAGTTGTAGTTCTGTAAATTTCATTGGTCATGAAGTTACATCTAATTTAAGCAGCTTATCCATGTCGAGGAACAATGTTATAACCGACGGAATGTGTAAAGCACTTTAAATGCTTCTTTTGGAACGAAAAAAAGGGAAGCGTTTCAGTACTTCCCCTTAAAATTGAATTCGAATCAAATTATTTAAGCAACTCCTTATCAATCACCTCCTTGAAGGCGTTTTTAGGAAGCGCTCCAGCTTGCATCATCGGCTGTCCATCTACTGGAATAAAAAGTAAACTCGGGATGCTGCGTATTCCAAAGATCGCTGAAAGCTCCTGCTCTACTTCCGTGTTAACTTTGTAGATCTTTAACTTGTCACCGTACTCTTCAGAGAGTTCTTCAAGGATTGGAGCTACCATTTTACAAGGAGCACACCAATCTGCATAGAAATCGATAATTGCAGGTACCGTGTCCTGATATTTCCAATCCTGTGAAGCTGTATAATCGAATATATCCGATCTAAATTTATCTGCTGTTAAATTAATCGTTGCCATTTTTCATGTTTTGTTTGTACAAAGGTGCAACAATTCAATTGGCAGGTTTGTAACGTATATCACTTAAGATTGTTCACTCACTTTAACTTTTCTCAGCTTTACGCCGGTATAAACCATTATGATTGCAACCACTGAAAGTGCAAGCCATTTGATCCATGAATTCGGGTCTGGTTGGTCTGGCTGGAAACC
>JBMSGX010000262.1:0-2813 GCA_049416285.1 Crocinitomicaceae bacterium
TGATTCGTTGAGCAGGTTTTTAAATGATAGATCTTCTTAGTTGCCATTTCTATATCTTTCTCTGTCGTCTTCGTTGATCTCTACCGGTGGACATCCTTTCACTTTCTTTTCAAAAAGGAACATGTACTTAAAGTGGAAAAGGACTGGCCAGTAACGTGAAGAATACCAATGGAAAGATGGTTTACCGAACATGTTCGTCTTATCTCCGTTGTTCGCCACGTCAGGAGTTACTGACTGATACCCCAGGATTGGAGTACGTGCTCCGAAAATCATGTAACTTCCTCGTTTTAATCGTACACCTAGCCCGAGTCCGTAATGCAACTGTGCTTGGAAAGGCTTCGTATACTGTTGACGATCTGTCATCGGCGACCAGTTATACTCGTCAGATGGTTGCAAGAGTCGGTAATCCAAGTTAATTCCAAGCGTATTATCAAGGAATAAAGCCTCCGACAATTTGATGTTTTTGTGGATCGAGAATCTTCCGTAAACATTCCCTTGTCCTAAGGTGTACTTCTCTTCCGCTTCACCGATCTTGTTTCCAACATTATCAAGACTGTCTAAGTGTATCAGTTCTGCACCACGGAAATACTTGAATCCAACTCCCCAGTCAAAGTAACTTACCAGGACTGTCTTTAATGCCAACGATAATTTCGAGCGCTTCTTGGGGAAGTGGAACATTCCGATCTCTCCATAAATTCCCAATCTTCCACGGGGATCATTGTAATAGCTCCCTCTGTAAAGCTGCGTTGCCGGATCCACTTCAAACACTTCATTTCTAGTTTTCGTGAATGTATACGTTGGTCCCAATTGAAACTGCAACCCTGAAGCACTCAAGTTTCTGAGGTCACGTGTACCAAAAGCATCTTTCTTCTTTCGCGGAGTTAAATCGCGCTGCGCATTTACTGCAAATCCTGTGATCAGCAGTGCTGATAAAATCAAATACTTCATATTCTTTCTAAAATCATTTCCATTACCTCATCCGAATCCCATTTCGCTTCGATATTCGGTGTTTCCATCACATCTTTCATGATCATCTCCTGACGCATACCGTCTTTCCACGCATCGCTGTATCTGATCTCGCTGAAGGTAACCTGTGAATATAACGGCAACCACTTTTCTGGGTACAGTTTTGAGAATTTCGCTTCGATCTTTTTCTGCAATAAGAACTTAGGATCTGCTACATAATCGCGCATCACATGGTAATTATGCAATGACAGGTCCTGCAATGCATCTCCGTCCGGCTTACGCACTAATGAGTATTCCGCAAATACCTTGTTCCAGTCTTCATTATGTTTTTGCATCAGCTCCCACATCACCGTGCAATCTTCAAATCCTCCGTTCATCCCTTGTCCATAGAAAGGTACTGTTGCATGCGCCGAATCTCCCATTAGCGCTACTTTTCCGAAGTGCCACGGATAAGAACGCATAATACCAAGAGAAGACAGTGGGTAATCTTCCCATATATCTCCGATATCCGGCACCATTTCGTAAAAATCAGGGAAGGTTTTCTTAAAGAACCCATCCACATCTTCTTTCGTATTCAGTTGTGCAAAAGAGTTTTCTCCACCCTCATGTGGCATGAATAAGGTACATGTAAATGATCCATCTTCATTTGCCAATGCGATCAACATAAATCTTCCTCGCGGCCATATATGTAACGCGTTTTTGTCAAGTTTATAACTGCCGTCTTCATTAGCTGGAAGCAAGATCTCGCGATATCCGTCCTCAATAAATCGCTGACTGAAATTGAAGCGGTCTTTCTTTTGAAAAGAATGATATCTGATAGCAGAAAAAGCTCCATCCGCTGCGAACACCACATCTGCTTGATCAGAGAATTCCTCCCCGGACTTGCTGTCTTTCAAATAAACAATTCCATTATCTGTATCAACACCTGTGCACTCCGTATTGTATTTGATAACAGCGTCTCCATACTCCTCTGCAATGTCCATCATCTTCGCATTCACACCACCCCTCGAGATAGAATAAATCGCTTGCCCTTCTTTCCCATAAGCTTGATAGGTGAGTTCTCCATCCGTGTCATGCATGATTCGCCCATACATAGGGATAGCGATCTTTCTAACTTCATCTCCAACTCCAACAGCATCCAATGCCTTCCAACCTCTGTTTGACAATGCAAGGTTGATTGATTTTCCAGCTGAAATTTCGGCCTTACGAATGTCTGACCTGCGTTCATAGATCGATACTTTATATCCTGCTTTCGACATATACACCGCCCATAATGAGCCAACTAATCCTGCTCCAACGATGATCGCTTTCTTTTCTGCCATATCTATTTTCTTTTCCAGCCTTTCGAATACGGTGTATCGAAAAACTGCTTACGGTTTCTACTTTCAATTTTACGCTTGTGCATCACTGCGCTGATACGCCATAATACAATACCACCAAACACAACACCGGCAGCCTGGATCGCGAGGTTGACATAGATCTGCATGTCGCTCAAAGAACCGGCGTATTTTGCCTTTATCAGTGTCTGTATGGTCAACTCGTCCATTAGCTGATAGATTTTTCGAGGTATTCTCCAAATCGGTAACAGTCTTCAAAACTGTTATACAAAGGTGCAGGTGCAATTCGAATTACATTCGGTTCGCGCCAGTCGGCAATTACACCAAATTCTGTCAACTTATTGAAAAGATCCTTTCCTTGTCCATGTACATGGATCGATAACTGGGCTCCTCTCTGTGAAATATCTTTAGGCGTGATGATCTCAAACGTACATCTGTCCTTGTTGCGTTCAGATACATCGTTGATCACATATTCCAAAAATGCTGTCAGCACATCTCTCTTCGCGCCAA
>JBMSGX010000263.1:0-2772 GCA_049416285.1 Crocinitomicaceae bacterium
AAGTGATTGTAGCAACTGTTGGTTGTACACTTTATCCAAATCCCGAAGAGCCTTTCAAAATTAAAAAGTCTAAGATCAGAGGAGTTGAATCTATGGGGATGCTTTGTGCGGAGGATGAGCTTGGTCTTGGAGAATCGCATGATGGAATTTTAGTGCTAGATGATTCTGCTACAGTTGGACAGAAAGCGAGTCAATACTTCGAATTAGAGGATGACTATGAGATCGAGATCGGGTTAACACCGAACCGTGCAGATGCTATGGGGCATATCGGTGTAGCAAGAGATTTGGTTGCATTTTTGAATGTACATGAAGGAGCAAATTTGTCCATTAACTGGCCTGATGTAAGCGGATTCAAAGTTGACAATAGCAGCTTGCCGATTTCGATCAAAGTTGAAGATGAAGATCATTGCCCGCGATACATGGGGACTTCGATCAGAGGTGTGAAGGTGGAAGCATCACCGGCGTGGTTACAAAAAAGATTGCGTGCGATTGGTTCATCTCCGATCAATAACGTTGTGGATGTTACAAACTTCGTGATGCACGAATTGGGAACGCCGCTTCACGCATTTAATGCAGATAAATTGAATGGACAGGTTGTCGTCAAGCTAGCCAAACAAGGAGATAAGTTTACGACACTAGATGAAGTAGAAAGAGAATTAGCAGATACCAACCTAATGATCACGAATGGGAATGACCATTTGTGTATCGCGGGTGTTTTTGGAGGAATTGATTCTGGAATTAAGGACGACACAACAGATGTGTTCTTAGAATCAGCATACTTCAACCCGGTATCTGTAAGAAAGACAGCAAAAATGCATGCCCTTAATACGGATGCGTCATTCAGATATGAAAGAGGAGTTGACCCGAATCTGACAGCATATGCTTTGAAGAGAGCCGCAATGTTGATCAAAGAGATCGCCGGGGGTGAGATTGCGATGGACGTGGTTGATACAAATCCATCAGAGGTAAAAGGTCAGGAGATCCAGTTTAGCTATACGAGATGCTGTCAGTTAATCGGACATGACATAGAAGAGGGGACTGTTGCAAGTATCTTGAGGAATCTTGATATTGAGATCGCATCACAGAATGGAGACATATGGACATTAAATGTCCCTGCGTATAGAGTTGACGTTATGCGTGAGGCTGACGTTGTTGAAGAAGTTCTTAGAATTTACGGTTTCAACAATATTCCACTTCCTTCTAAATTGAATACTTCGATCGCATATTTCCCGAAACCGGATGCAGAAAAAGTACAGACTGTGATTTCGGAGATGCTTGTTGGGATGGGGTGTATGGAAACGATGAACAACTCGCTTACAAAATCATCTTACATCTCTGAGTTCGAAGGAGATCAAGTAAAGCCCGAGCGAAACGTTGAGATATTGAATCCGTTGAGTCAAGATTTGGATATCATGCGTCAGTCACTCATTTTTAATGCGCTTGAAACGGTTGGATACAATCAAAACAGACAAAATCCGGACCTCAAATTATTTGAGTTTGGAAAGGTTTATCGAAAGTTTGGAGATGAGTACAATGAGAACAGACGCTTGTTGATCGTACTTAGCGGCAGACAAACTGCAGAGAACTGGAATTCAGCTAAAGATGACTTTAGCTACTATTCGATCAAAGGAATGGTGCAGGCCGTTTTAACCAGACTTGGATTGGAGGGTATGTTGAAAGAGAAGGCATCAAAGAATGATTTGTTCTCGGATGGATTGCAACTCTTAGTTTTGAAAAATAAAATTGGTGACATTGGATGGGCATCTGCAAAACTGCGCAAGCACTTCGGAATTAAAAAGGATGTTTTTATCGCAGACTTAGATTGGGACGCATTGATCGATAGCTTGAAATTCAGCAAGATCAAATTCTCAGAGCTTCCAAAAACATTCGAAGTACGTCGTGACTTCTCATTGTTATTAGATGAAAAAGTGAAGTTCTCGGAGATCGAGGAGGTCGCGAAGTCATGTGATAAGAAGTTATTGAAAGAAGTTGGTCTGTTTGATGTGTATGAAGGGAAGAACCTTGATGCTGGCAAGAAATCGTACGCTGTTTCATTCAAATTCCAGGATGCTGAAAAGACCTTGAAGGACAAGCAGATCGATGCGATCATGGATAAGATCCGTGGCCAGTTAGAATCTAAACTGAACGCTCAATTAAGATAATGGCTTATCGATTTGCAGTAACAGGAATTGGTACGGACGTTGGAAAGACGGTTGTAAGCGCAATCCTGGCAGAATCGTTACAAGCGGATTACTGGAAGCCTGTTCAAGCAGGTGATCTCGATAATTCTGATTCCATAAAGGTTGATAGATACACATCCAACGTAAATGTACTTCCGGAAAAATTTCGATTAACAGAGCCGATGTCACCCCACGCAGCGGCAAGGATAGATGGTGTTCAAATTGTGAAAGAAGATTTGAATTTACCTGAGGTGTCGGGTAATCTCATTGTGGAAGGTGCAGGAGGATTATTGGTTCCGTTCAATGATGATGGATTATTATTGGCAGACTTACTGGAGTATTGGGGATTACCTACGATTGTCGTTTCAAGACATTACTTAGGTAGTATAAATCATACACTGCTCACAATGGAAATATTGAAAAGAAGAGGAGTGGAAGTTGCGGGAATTATCTTTGTCGGTGATGAGAACAGTGAGACCGAGCAGATCATTAAAAGTGTTACGGGTGTCAAGGTATTAGGAAGAATTCCTATTGCAGAAGAATTAAACGATAAGTTCATTCAGGAACAGGCAAAGCAATTTCAATGGTAGAT
>JBMSGX010000264.1:0-2767 GCA_049416285.1 Crocinitomicaceae bacterium
GGAGAAGAATCTGAGATCCAAAAATCCTTTCAGGCAATCACCGAATTGAATGCATGGGACATAGAGGTTAAAGTAAATCAGATCCTTTCTGTACTGAAGATAGAGAATACAGATCAGCCGATTGGAGAACTTTCCGGAGGACAAAAGAAAAGAGTGGCACTGGCAAAGGTATTGATCGCAGAACCGGATTTTCTAATTCTTGATGAGCCAACGAACCATTTGGATCTCGATATGATCGAATGGTTGGAGGAGTACTTGTCAAAATCCCGTTCAACAATTCTGATGGTAACTCACGACCGCTATTTTCTCGAAGTTGTTTGTGATACCATCTTCGAGCTAGAAGATCAGACGATCTATAGATATAAAGGAAACTTTTCTTACTTCCTTGAAAAGAAGGCAGAACGTGAAGAGCAGCGAGCTTCCACCATTGAAAAGGCAAAGAATCAGTTCCGCAAAGAGCTGGATTGGATGCGCCGCCAGCCAAAAGCAAGGGGAACAAAACAAAAGGCAAGGATCGATGCTTTTTACGATACGAAAAAGATAGCTAAACAACGTTTTGATGAAGATGAACTGGAGATTCCCGTAAAAATGGAACGCTTGGGAACAAAGATCTTAGAACTTCATCGTATCGGAAAGCAATTTGGCAACAAGGCCATCATTAATGATTTTTCCTATGTCTTCAAAAGAAAAGAACGTCTTGGCATCGTTGGTAATAACGGAACCGGAAAGACTACTTTTCTCAAGATGCTTTTAGGTAGAGAAGAGCTATCGAAAGGTAAAGTTGTAACAGGAGAGACAGTTGTCTTTGGCTATTACGACCAGGAGCTCCCTAACTACGATGACGATAAGAAAGTAATCGATATCATCAGGGACGTTGCTGAGTTCATTCCACTAGAGAAAGGACGGCAAATGTCGGCGGCTCAGTTTCTTGAAAAGTTTCTGTTTCCAAGGTCGATGCATTATAATTACGTTTCTAAACTAAGTGGGGGAGAGAAGCGTCGTTTAAAACTTATGACAGTATTGATGCAGAATCCGAATTTCCTGATTCTGGATGAGCCTACAAATGACCTTGACATATTTGTAATGAGTGTCCTAGAAGACTATTTAAGGTCTTTTGAGGGGTGTTTGATCGTTGTTTCGCACGACAGATATTTCATGGATAAAATGGTCGATCACATTTTTGTGTTCATCGGTGGTGGAGAGATCAAAGATATCACAGGGAACTATACTGAATTCCGCAAACAGCAAAAGGTAATAGAACGCGAAGAGAAAAAAGTTGATAAGGAAGAAAAGCCTGTAGTTGTTGAGAAAAAAGCCGAGTTGCCTCAGGAGAAGAGAAAACTTACCTACAAAGAACAACAGGAATTTAAGTCACTGGAAAAGGACCTCGAGAAATTGGAAGAGGAGAAGGAAGAGTTAACGCAAAAGTTGTCAGACCCATCGTTAGACTCTGAGAATCTTATGGTAGCAGGCGAGAAACTAGGAAAGGTTGTCGCTGAGCTTGATGAGAAGACGGATAGATGGTTAGAACTCTCTGAGTACGTTTAACCTTCCTTATACTTGTTGAAATCTGAGTATCCCTCAGAACCGTGCGTATACCAATGTGTTCTGTCTCGTTCGTTCAAAGGCCAGTTATTTTCAAATCGCTCCACGAGATCCGGATTCGCAATAAAATCTCGACCGAAAGCAATAAGGTCAGCCTCTCCAGCAAGTAGTTTTTCCTCGGCCGATTCTTTGGTGAAATCTCCACATAAAATAAGTGTGTCATGATACACCTCACGGATCTTCTTCCATAATGCAAACTTCTCAGGTAGTGCATCTCCCATATGGCTCAGATGTAAATACGCCAGGTCATAGGAATTGAGGATCTCTGAAAGTTTCAAGTAGCGGTATTCTAGCTCTGTGTGATCTTCATCTGTTTCCGCATAACTGTAAGGTGATACACGAACTCCCACTTTCTCGCTTCCAATTGCTCTGCAACATGCTTCTACAATTTCCAGTAAGAAACGCATACGGTTTTCAGATGAGCCACCATACTGATCCGTTCGCAGGTTGCTAGAAGCATTTAAAAACTGATTAGGAAGATACCCATGGGCACTGTGGATCTCAATTCCATCAAAACCGGCCTCCACCGCTAGTAGCGCACATGTTTTAAACTCTTCAATGGTAGAAGCAATATCTTCCAATGTCATTTCCTCTGGAACAGGATACGGTTGTTTGTCATGATCGTAAGTACTTACCTCACCTTTTTGAGCTATAGCCGATGGGGCGATCAATCTGCCACCTTCGGGAAGATTGTTTGGATGACCAACCCTGCCCGTGTGCATAACCTGTAAGAAGATCCTACCATCATTCTCGTGAACGGCTTTTGTACTTTGTTTCCATGCGTTCATTTGATTTTCATTGAACAATCCAGGGATATGGATATAACCTAATCCATTTGGTGAAGGAGATGTTCCCTCAGCAATGATCAAACCAGCTGATGCGCGCTGTCCGTAATAAGTAGCCATGACTTCGTTAGGTGTATTGGAATCAATAGCACGCCTTCTCGTCAGCGGAGCCATCACGATCCTGTTCTTTAGATCGTAAGGACCGAAATGATAGTGTTCAAATAATCTCATGCATAAATTTAATAAAATAAAATGTTTAATATATTTGAATAAAAGTTAAACAAAGTGTAAATTGACTGGACTATGAAGAATTATTTGATCATCGGAGCATCTGACGGAATTGGACTGTCACTCGCACAGAAATTGAAAGCGGAAAA
>JBMSGX010000265.1:0-2761 GCA_049416285.1 Crocinitomicaceae bacterium
CCCCATCGTGCGGCCTCAAAATAACACGCATTCCATCAAGCATATTATCGAAACCAAGCGCTCTGTCCTCGTAAGCACGAAGAGAAAGTCCTGATCCGAATTGCTCATAGATAGAACCAAGGGTAACATCTATAAAATCGTTGGCATAACCAACATATCTCATTCCAATTCCTGTTCCATCAAATGTTGTGGGATATCCCTGTATCCTAGGTAGATAGGACTCAAGGCGCAGTCCGGCCTTAAAGTTCTTATTAGTATAGAATACGTTCATGTAAGAGTTCATCAAACCCTTTTGAGCGGGCTGATCAGCTCCAATGAGCGAATCTTCATTCAAATACTGAAATGTTGTTTCAATATTACCTGTAAAAGTACCTCCGTCGTTTCCTTGTTCTTGTGACCATCCTGCCAGAGATAGCACTGAAACGACTGCAAGCAGTGCAGTTTTTCTCATTTAGCGTAGTTAGTTTCTATTCTTGCTCCGTAAGCTTTAAGATCTCTTCGTAAAGAACATCTTCATCTCCCGGTGCATAGTTGTTATGCGAGTAAACGATGTTCCCGTCTTTATCTAATAGGAACGTATGAGGAACGTTGTTCACGCCCATAGCACGTTTAAAGTCTCCGTTCGGATCCATTAATACCAGGTATTCCCATCCTTTTCCGTTTACGTACATCGGAACAGCATTTTTTGTTCTTTCATCATCGATCGAGACTGCAACAAGATTTACACCCGTTTCATCTTGCCAATCGATATAAAGGTCATGGATTGTATTCAACTCTCTTTTACAAGGAGAACACCAAGTTGCCCAGAAGCTGATTACAACTGGTCCGTCAAAACCGAGCTCAGAAGTGTTCACCTGGTTACCTTCCATATCCTTAAGCGTTACTGAAGGTACCTGCTTCCCAGTTCCTAATCCGTGATCATCTTGCGCTGACAGTGAAAATGTCATTACCAATCCGATAAATAGTAGTCCAATGTTTTTCATAATTCAATTTTTATTTCCGCTCCAGAAAAGCAAAAAACTTGCCAAAACCAAAAATAGGTGTTTTTCAAGACCAATAGCGCTTAACATAAAAAAGATTGTTGGATTCCTAATTTTACAATTCCAAAAACTAACCTTTGTAAACACTGCTATTCACACCATTTTATCTCAAATTTTCAATCTTGGTGCAATTCTTGAATACTAAATCGTATAATTAGGATTACAAGAACTTGCTTGTTTTCGATTTATAGCATAACTTTATCTAACGTATATTTGATTCAAAGCAAACACGGAATTATGAAGAAACTAATACTTGGAATATTTACAGCGGTTACATGCTTCTCGCTTAATGCTCAGATCATTCAAAAGGATGGGGTGGGGCCTGATTTGGCTGGTACAACCGTTGATATAACTATAGATGGAAATTCAACGCTGCCGATTGAACCGAAATTTCACATCACAAATGACACTGGTTCAGATCAACAATGGAGAATCAAACGAGTAAGAGTGAGTGTTCCTTCAGATTGGTCTGACAACATTTGCTGGCCACCTTTGTGCTACCTGACACAAGGCGCTGAAACATATTGGACACCCAATACTGGAACTCAACCTGCTCCAACGATTGTGAACGGAACAAATCAAACAACAGATAACTTATTGGCTGAATTAAAGCCGCAAATTACTCCAGGAGGGACAACAGATTCTTACGCGGAGTTCATGTATTACATAACTGATGGTCCCGGAAACATCGTAGACTCATTAGGCCTGCGTATTTTCTATTTCGTTGGTTTAGAAGAAGCTGTTCCATCTTTAGAGCTTTCAGTTTCTCCCAACCCGGCAACAGATTACATCAATGTAAAAGCTGAAGGCGTATCTCAAGCTACGGCTAAAGTGGTTGACATTCTTGGAAACATCGTAAGAGAAGAGAAGATTCAAGGTCAAAAGAAAATTGACGTTCTAGATCTTAACAACGGTGTTTATTTCGTAATTCTTGAATCAGAAGGGTTAAAGCCTGTGAACAAGAAGATCATCGTAAGACACTAAGTCGAACAAGATATTTCAAGGGATCGCTTTCGCGGTCCCTTTTTTTTGTCCTAAATTTGAGAAAAGCACTACACTGAATTTACCTGAGAAATATCAGCTGGCAGTAGAAGCTGCGCAAAAGGCTTCGAAAATCATCATGGATGAATTCCGTGATGGGTTTGAAGTTTACACAAAAATCGATGGCTCTCCAGTAACCTCTGCTGACTTAGCAGCCTCAAAAATGATCGCTTCGATCTTGAGCAAAACGGCTGTGCCTATCATCGGCGAAGAGTTGGAAAAGGATTCTTTTGAACAACGAAAAAGCTGGCAACAACACTGGAGTGTAGATCCGCTTGACGGCACCAAAATGTTTCTGGCAAAAAGACCGGAGTTTGCTGTCAACATCGCTTTTATGGAAGGTAACCGTCCTGTATTTGGGCTCATTGCAGACCCTACGCAAGAATTGATTCTTTTTGGAGGCGATGGAATTGCACCAACAATACTAGATGCGAATAACAACCTTCAAACTTTAAAGGATATTGATCTAAATACACCCATTACAGTTAGTTGCTCTCGTGGATTCAAAATGACATCTGGAAATCACTTTCTGGATAAAGTTGCGCTTCAGTTTGGCGACTATCAGTTAATTAGGAAAAGTAGCTCTTTAAAGTTCTTTGATCTCGCCAAGGGGAATTCAGACCTGTACCCGCGTTTTGCTCCTACCATGGAATGGGATATTAGTGCAGGACATGCAATAT
>JBMSGX010000266.1:0-2745 GCA_049416285.1 Crocinitomicaceae bacterium
GCTACAACAGGAACCAGAACTGAAACTAGAGCCAGATTTGACATGAGCTCTGTTCCAAAAATTGAAATAAAGACGAGTATCGCAGTCATTACAAAGATGGAAGCACCCGAAAAGTTGTGGAATGCAGCAGCAACGAAATCAATTACACCGTTCTTATCAAACATCGTTGCTAAAGCCATTCCGCCCCCAAAGAGGATCAGTATACCCCACGCAATCTTACGTGTATCTTTCCACTCTAGTAAGGTCGTTGACTTTTTTGAAGGAATGAAGAAGAGTAAGATGGCCCCCATCACCGCCACACCTTCATCGGTATAAAGAATACCTGTGTACTTCGTTATTGGACCTCTGAATGCCCAGAGAACAACAACAAATAAAAATAAGATGATCACGCGTAACTGGTCAGTTGTCCATTTCTCTCTGGCATTTTTGACATGGTCTAATTTCACTTTACGGTCCTTCCCTAGCAGAAAATAAAAGAAAAGGAAGGTGATCGTGATCATCACAATACTCACGGGCAACCCGACAGACATCCAATCAAAGAAGCTTATTTCTGTATTGAAGCGCTCTTCGAGAATACCAGCCATTGCAATATTGGGTGGAGAACCTACCAGTGTGGACATCCCTCCTATACTCGCACCGTAAGCTATTGACAACAATAATAGTATAGGGAATCTCGAGCCTTTTCGAAACTTCATATTTGAAGTTATTGCCCATGCCATAGGTAACATCATAAGTGATGTTGCAGTGTTAGAGATCCACATACTAAGAATCATCGTGGTAAGCAAAAAACCTAGTAATACTCGTGTTTTGGACGTACCTACTGTATCTAGAATACCTTCAGCGATCTGCTTGTGGACGTCCCATTTCTCTAATGCAACGGAAAGCACAAAGCCTCCAAAAAATAAATAAATGTATTTGTGCCCGTAGGCTGAAGTGAGGTCTGACGAATCTAAAACCCCTAACGGAATGCCAAGCACGAACGGAAACAATGCCGTTACGTATATTGGTAATAGCTCAAAAAGCCAGAAGAACACCATCAGTCCTCCCAGAGCGATAGCGTTCCAGAAGGTATCTTTACCTCCTGTAAAAAATATGATCAGAATAAATGAGAACAGCCCGAATCCAGTAAGCAAACGCTTAACACCAAGTGTTCTCATTACAAATGATTTAAGCTAAACTGTTCAGTTTCTTTACAAAGTCCACGGACTTCTTCTCAATCTCATCTACAATACCCCTGAATTCCGCCTTTGTATTTGCTCCGGCGATCTTTTCATTCATTTGATTGTGGAAGTCTACAGCCTCATCGATCAACTTATCAGCTGCATCCGCATTCTTTCCTTCGGAAACCAATACGTAATCGCACTCATCAAGGATCTCATAGACCATTCTTTTCATCTTCTTTTTCAGTAGTCTCTTACTAGCCATCGGTTGTGTTTTTTATAAATATAATTATTTCTAAAAAGTGTAAAATGAAAAATGCCCGCATTAAAGCGGGCATTTTCATTATTTCGATTCTTCAGAATTTGCATTCTCCGGTTTCGGTAATAAAACTTTTCTAGAAAGTTTCCACTTTCTTGTTTTTGGATCTTTTCCGATCACTTTAAATTTAACTACGTCTCCTTCTTTACAAACATCCTCCATTTTCCCGATACGCTCATGCGCAAATTCAGAAATGTGGATAAGCCCATCCGTTCCAGGAAGGATCTCTACGAATACCCCGTAAGCCTGAATAGACTTGATCTTTCCTTCGTACTCTGCTCCTTCTTCAACTTGTGGAGGGAATGCAATAAGCTTTACAGCTTTAACTGCCGCCGCCATATCATCTCCATTGTTAGACATGATCTGAACTTTCCCTTCACCACTTTCAAGCTCTTCGATCGTGATCGTAGTGTTTGTATCTTTTTGAAGCTGCTGAATGATCTTTCCTCCAGGCCCGATGATCGCACCTATACAATCGTTTGGAACTTCAAATGCCTCTATACGAGGAGTTTGTGGTTTCAATTCAGCATTAGGCTTAGCAATTGTCTTAGCCATTTCACCCAAGATATGAAGACGTCCTTCTTTTGCCTGGTTTAATGCCTGGATCAATACGTCGTACGGAAGACCGTCTACTTTGATATCCATCTGACAAGCAGTAATACCTGAAGCAGTTCCAGTTACTTTAAAGTCCATATCTCCAAGGTGATCCTCATCTCCAAGAATATCTGACAATACTACAAACTTACCGTCTCCAGCGATCAATCCCATTGCGATACCAGATACAGGTGCCTTGATCTGAACACCACCATCCATAAGTGCAAGTGTTCCTGAACAAACAGTCGCCATTGAAGATGAACCGTTTGACTCAAGGATCTCAGATACCAATCGGATCGTGTAAGAATTATCTTCTGGAAGAACTGGCTTCAATGCTCTCAATGCCAAGTTTCCATGTCCTACCTCTCTACGAGAAGTTCCACGAATTGGTCTTGCCTCTCCTGTTGAGAATGGCGGGAAGTTATAGTGCAACATGAAAGGAACAGTTCCTTTAAAAGTTACGTCGTCAATCATTTGCTCGTCCATTTTACCTCCAAGTGTCAAAGACATCAATGCCTGAGTCTCTCCACGTGTGAACACAGCAGAACCGTGAGCAGTTGGAAGGTAATCAACTTCCGACCAAATCGGACGAATCTCATCAAACTTACGCCCGTCCAAACGAACACCGTCATGCAACATCGTGTCACGTACGGCTTTCTTCATTGCAGCTTT
>JBMSGX010000267.1:0-2731 GCA_049416285.1 Crocinitomicaceae bacterium
AGGATATACATTCCTGCAACACGATTAATCCCCTTTTGCATTCCAATAGTTTGAATGGCCGGCTTAACAACATCTCTGTAATTTCTTGTAATACCCGACACCATTGCATCTGCATCACCTTGCTCTACCATCATCGCTCCGAAGTGGTTTCTTTCACGCATGATCTGGATAGCCTCATATTCTGTGACTCCCTTACGCATGCGCTTTTCAAAGAATGCTGCTCCGTACGACTTTCTTCTTGCCTTTTCTTCATCAGACTTGGGGTCAATGATCTCCACATCTTGAAAGTCCAGTTCGTATTCATTGATCAATGCTTCGATCGCAGGTCTCTTACCTAATAGGATAGGAAATGCCACACCCTCTTCATACGCCGTTTGAGCGGCTTTCAATATTTTGATATTATCAGCTTCGGCGAATACAACTCTCTTTGGTGAACGCTGCGCTTTCTCTGTAATATTTCTTATCAGTTTATTATCAATTCCGAGACGATTTTTTAATTCCAGTTCATACGCCTCCCAATCTTCAATCGGTTCACGAGCAACACCAGATTCCATTGCCGCTCTAGCAACTGCAGGAGCTACGTAATAGATCAATCGTGGATCCAACGGTTTTGGAATGATCTGTTCGCGACCGAAGGAAATATTCTTCTCTCCGTACGCTTCAATCACCTCTTCCGGAATGGTTTCCTTAGCCAGCGCCGCGATTGCTTTCACTGCTGCCAGTTTCATTTCTTCATTGATAGTTTTCGCACGAACATCCAATGCTCCACGGAAAATAAACGGGAACCCAAGAACATTGTTCACCTGATTAGGATGATCCGAACGTCCTGTTGCCATAATAATATCCTCACGCACAGATGTTGCTTCCTTATAGGCGATCTCAGGCTCTGGGTTTGCCAATGCAAAAACGATTGGGTCCTTTTTCATTGCCTTGATCATATCTTTCGATACGATCCCTCCTTTCGATAGTCCAAGAAATACATCGGCTCCTTTGAATGCTTTGTCAAAGTCAACAGACTTTTTCTTTCCTTTGGCGAAGAATGACTTATTCTCATCTAGGTCTTCTCTCGTTTCGCAGATCAACCCTTTGGAATCATACATGTTGATATTCTCAACCTTTGCGCCTAAAGCGTGATATAACTTTGCGCACGACAAAGCTGATGCACCTGCTCCAGATACAAGGATCTTAACCTTCCTGATATCCTTTTTAGCAAGCTCCAAAGCGTTCAGAAGTGCTGCAGAAGAAATGATCGCAGTACCATGCTGATCATCGTGCATGATTGGAATATCCAATTCTTCCTTAAGTCGTCGCTCTATTTCAAACGCCTCAGGTGCCTTGATATCTTCCAAGTTAATCCCTCCAAAAGTTGGTGCAATCGCTTTTACGGTCTGAATAAAGATCTCTGGATCACTTGCATCTACTTCAATGTCAAAGACATCGATATCTGCGAATATTTTGAAAAGAAGCCCTTTCCCTTCCATTACCGGCTTTGATGCAGCCGGCCCAATATCTCCTAAACCTAGTACTGCCGTTCCATTAGAAATTACCGCTACGAGGTTTCCCTTACTTGTATATTTATAAACATCTGCAGGTTCTTCTGCAATCCTCAGGCAAGGCTCCGCTACCCCGGGAGAATAAGCCAAGGACAAATCTCTCTGAGATGTGTAAGGCTTTGTAGGTACAACTTCTATCTTCCCCGGTTTACCACTTGAATGGTAGTCGAGTGCATCTTGTTTTCTTATTTTCGCCATAAGGGTGATTTAAGGGCGATAAAGATAGTAAATTGGGAAGACTGAGGCGCCAACAAAGGCAATAAAAAAGGGCCACACATTGTGCGGCCCTTCTCAATATTTATGATCGTTGATTATTTGATCACAACGTTCTCTGTGTGAGAAACAGCATCGTTTGAAATAGTAACGATGTAGCTTCCTGTAGCCACGTCAGCTACTGAGAAGTTTACTGTCTGAACCCCTGATACACCATTGAAAGACTGTGTTGCAACAGTTCTTCCTTGAAGATCAGTCAATTCTACAGTATAGTCAGTGTTGTTCGCATCAAATGTTACGTTCAATACTTCGTTTGCTGGGTTAGGGAATACCTTAACTCCTTCGATAGCAAGCTCTCCTAGACCAACAGAGTTGTTCTTAACAAGACCTTCATCAGATCCTCCGAAGTCAGCAGCTGACTCAGAAAGAATGATCGCTCCAGTATTGCTTTTGATGTCCCAAGATCCATCTGTACCACCCCACTGAGCAGACCCTAGTCCATCTCCGTAGAAATCAAAAATTGTGAATGTGTAACAATCTACCGCTGGCAAATTCACAGGCCAAGAGTAAGGAGTGTTATTCGCTAGTGGGTTTGTCCCATCGTTAGGAGGTGTAGTAGACCCAGTGTCAAAGTTTCCTTGAACACCTTCGTTACCTTCTGACCAGATCAACTGGTTAGATGAGTTTCTGATCTCCATATAAATCTCAGACGCATAATCATCAGTTAATAGATCAACTGTGATAGAGATGTTAGTCTCTTGAGCAGTATTGATTGTTTGAGAAAGCGTATTATCAGATGCATTATCATCTGTCGAAGTAATCTGAATTGAGTAAGTTGTCGTGTTAGTAGGGTTAACTGTTCCGATGTTTACGTTTGCAATGTCATAAGTTGAAAGGTTACCAGACCAGTTGTAAGACAACACTGAAGTAGCACCGTCAAATACTTCAATTGTAGCTGAAGTCAA
>JBMSGX010000268.1:0-2703 GCA_049416285.1 Crocinitomicaceae bacterium
ACCTCTTTAACAAATATCGGCCTCATAAAAACACCATCGTTCGCTACAGCGTTGTAAAATGCGAGTGTTTGAAGAGGAGTCTGCTGCACCTCATATCCAATGGCCATCCATGGAAGAGACAAACCAGACCAAGTTCCTTTTCCTGGTTCAGGTATTTTGGGAGCAACTTCTCCAGGAATTGAAACACCAAGCTCCTGATCTAAACCAAAAGATTTTAACCTCTCTATAAAATCTTCGGGATTATCCTTGTAGGCATTGTAAATTATCCTAGAGTAGACATTAGAAGATTTCTCAAAAGCTCTTTGGATACTTATTCTACCGTATCCTCTCTTGTTAGAGTCCCAAATGTTTTCACCGTAATAAGTATACTTACCTACAGCATTAACACTATCTGAAATTGACACTTTCTTGTCTTCTAACAAAGCCATTAAAGAAGCCAGCTTAAATGTTGACCCGGGCACCTCTTTGGTTGCTATCGCATGGTTAAAAGACTCGTAATATTCGCCATCCTTTCCACGTGTCAGGTTCACCATTGCCTTCACGTATCCCGTCTTAACATCCATTACGATTACACATCCGTTTTTTGCACCTTGCGTCTGCAATTGCGTAAGCAGTTCAGAATGTGCAACCTCTTGTATTTCCATGTCGAATGTTGTGATCACATCTGCTCCTTCGACAGCCTCCTTTGTCACCTGCCCGATCTTTTTCCAACCAGTTGTGATCTTCTGCTCGATCTCTTCTCCGGGCTCACCTTCTAAATAGTCATTAAACGCACCTTCCAAACCGATCTTCAAAGGCTCTGCATTCGGTCTTGGTTTAACATAACCTAGTGTTCGTCTCAATAGATCACCATGCGGTCTTTTACGAATGATCGTCTCTTCATTATCGATCAACCCACCTTTCAAACGACCTAATTTGAAAATTGGAAACTTGCGTAAAGCCTGTCTCTCCTCATTTGTTACGCGACGTTTGATCAATAAATATCTTGAAGCATTTGCACGCCCTTTACGAATCATGAACTCGTATTCCTTCGCTGTTTTTTCAGGATACTTTTTCGCTAGTTCTCTGCACAGATCAGCTAACTCAGTATCAAATGTCTTTTGATCTACAACAGTTGGATCCATGTGAATATCATAGAAGGATACAGATGTCACCAATGGCGTATAATTCGCATCCAGCACTTCTCCTCTTCTCGGTTCTTTCAACACCGTACGCGTAGGCATTTTTTCGGTCCCGTTAGAAGAAGACAAGAAGATAGGCTCCCCTCCCTCGAACTGAATCGCGGCAGTTTTACCCACAACAAGCAACATCACGATCACAAATCCGAAATAGATCAGATATGCACGCCAGATGGTATCTTTCTTCTCTTCTTTCACTTTTTAACCTTGATCACTTTAGTTGGATTCTCGGTTTCCTTAAGCCCTGTGGATTCTAACTCCTTCACCAACTTTATTCTTCTCGTATTCTCTTCCAATCGTGCTTTCGCCTCCACAAAATCAGAGGTTAGCTCATCGAGTTCGTTTTGCTCCTTCGCGATGTCAGTTACCAGCTGCTTTCCGTAATACCCCTTCCCGATTACCAGCAATAGCAAAAAGATCACGAAGAAGATGAAGTTCAGGTTCGCAATAATGAACTCTTTTGATAGTATATCACCATTCAAGATCTGCACGAACAAACTCTGTTTCTTCTTCTTTTTTTTCTTCGCAGCTTTCTTTGTAGAAGTTTCCTTAGCGGACTGCTGCTCCTTATCTAAGTACTCATTCTCCATTTCTCTCTGCTATTCTAAGTTTCGCGCTTCGCGCTCTTGAATTCTCCTCAATTTCTTGATCACTCGGAATTATCGGATGACGCACGATTTCCGTGAATGGCTTCAACACATTCCCAAAGAAATCCTTCTCGATCTCACCCGTGAATGACCCGCGCTTCATAAAGTTTTTAACCAATCTGTCTTCCAATGAGTGATAAGACATCACAACCAACCTTCCACCCGGTTTGATCGCCTTTACGGATTGCTCCAGGAAGTTTTTCAGCGCACCCATTTCATCATTCACCTCAATCCTCAGTGCCTGAAAAACTTGAGCAAAATACTTATGCTCCTTGTGCCGAGGAGCTAGACCATGTGCAAGCTCCATAAACTGTGAAGTCGTCTTGATTTTCTTCGAGGCACGTGACGAAACAATATGAGCCGCAAGTTTTCTTGAATTCTTGACCTCACCATATTGCCACAAAATATTTGCGAGAGTAGCCTCATCATATTCATTCAAAATACGCGCAGCGGTCAGGTCACCACTTTGATTCATTCGCATATCCAATGGTGCATCTCCATGAATTGAGAAACCACGACCCTCCTCATCAAATTGATGTGAAGAAACACCGAGATCAGCAAGAACACCGTCTACTGCTTTAACCCCAAGTAGCCTCAAATGATTGTGGTAGAATGCGAAATTCGCCTCGACAAAGTTGAAATTGTCAGCATCCCATGTATTATTGAGGGCGTCCGGATCCTGGTCAAACGAAATCAGTCTACCAGCTGAGTTCAACCTTTCAAAAATAGCTCTGGAATGACCGCCACCACCAAAGGTTACGTCTACATACGTACCACCAGGAGTTATTTGAAGTGCCTCTAGGCACTCCTCCAGCATTACGGGAACATGATATTTTCTATTCGTCTGACTCACCGAGCTCACCCATTACTTCTTCTGC
>JBMSGX010000269.1:0-2683 GCA_049416285.1 Crocinitomicaceae bacterium
CTTGAAGCAGGTCCCATTGTTGCTACTATTTTCGTCTTTTTCATAATTAAGAGAATACAAAATTTTCGGCAGAATCAATTTCTTCCGGTTCAAAGGAATAGGCACCCAGAATACTGTTGACTTCCTTCAATTGCGCAATGATCTCAGAAGGATCAACTGCGTGGTTATTACACATGAAAAAGAAATAATCGATTGAGGTATTTTCAGGTACAGCATACTTGCCTTGATGCATGTTTTTGATCAGGTAGTAATCGATTCTGTTTTCTTCATCCTGGAAACTGTACATTGAGTGACTAGAAACGACTTCACCTTTCTTATTCATCAATTCAAAGTTCTCATCGCATTTCGTTAAATGTAAACCAAGATGTTCATTGATCCCCCAAGCAAGTCGGTAGTCACTATGATGCGAACAGATCCCGATCATATCGAAATCAAATTCAGGTTCCAGTTCTAGGGTATATTTCTTTTTCTTCGCCATTCTACCATTGCGAAATTAAGATTTTATTCCCTGCTAACCATAAGGTTAGGTAAAGATAACTTATGAGATTCCGGTTAACAAAAAATTAACAAAATTGGACCTTATAATCATCAGTAAATCAATGAGATACAGTTTTGGCACATCGTTTGAAAGTTTCTCAGAGTTAACAATTAAATTTTTAATTATGATCGCAAAGAAAAATGGCAAAGCCGACCTCGAAAGAAAAAGAGGGATCCTATTTCAAATAGGAATGTTGGCAGCGGGTTCTTTTACCCTCG
Organism: Crocinitomicaceae bacterium; assembly: GCA_049416285.1. Classification (GTDB taxonomy): domain Bacteria; phylum Bacteroidota; class Bacteroidia; order Flavobacteriales_D; family Crocinitomicaceae; genus UBA4466. The sequence goes on from JBMSGX010000269.1 coordinate 757, forward strand.
CTGCATTTACGTACACATCACCATTGTCGAGAATGGTTGAAGACAAGTATGTACTAAAAGAGAAAATTGAGTTTGAAATGGTTGAAAAGGAGGAACCGGTAGAGAAGCCTGTAGAGATCCCAAGACAAGCGCAACAACAAACTCAGACGAATGCTACACAGGTGAATACCAATACGTCGCAGCAGATTACGGCAAACACGACAGCTGTAAATAACACAAATACCATGAGCAACAGCACCGTAACTCCTCCGGGAGGTGGTATTATTATCACTACAGGAACAGTTGTAATTGACGAGCCGGTAATCGAAATTCCGGAAATCGATGCATCGTTCCCTGGAGGATATGTTGAAATGATGAAGTTTATTCAGCAAAACATCGAATACCCTGAGGATGCAATGGAGTTTGACGCTCAAGGAAAAGTTTACATTTCATTCATTGTCGAAAAGGATGGAAGTATAACGGGTATTGAGGTAGATCGAAAGGTATTTCCTAGCCTTGATCGCGAAGCGAAACGTGTTGTCCGAGAATTCCCTAAGTGGATTCCGGGTGAAATGAAGTATGGAAAGGTGAGAACAAAAGTTAGCCTGCCCATCTCATTTGTTATTGCAAAATAACGAACGTTTCAAGTAGCAAAAAAGCGGTTCCCCGAAAGGGCAGCCGCTTTCTTTTTGCCATTTAAAATTGAATTATGGAAACTGCTTCTTTCTGCATAATTGTGTTTATTTTTGAAGGAAGTAAAACAAAAAAATATGTCAGAATTCTTTTACCAGGACCCATATCCAATACAGCGAGATAATACTGAATACCGTAAAATTTCAGATGAATATGTTACCACTGAAAAGTGTGGAGACAGAGAAATTTTAAGAGTTGACCCTAAAGGATTGGAGATGCTTGCGCAGGAAGCAATGGCCGATGTTTCATTCTACCTGAGAACAGCTCACCTGGAAAAATTAAGAGCAATTCTTGACGATCCGGAAGCCACTGACAATGATAGATTTGTTGCTTACAACTTATTACAGAATGCAACTGTAGCGGCCGAAGGTCAACTGCCTTCATGTCAGGATACAGGAACAGCGATCGTAGTTGCTAAGAAAGGAGAAGATGTGTATACGGGAGCAACGGATGCTGAGCACCTTTCAAGAGGAATTTATAATACTTATCAGAATAGAAACTTACGCTACTCACAGGTAGTTCCGATCTCAATGTTTGAAGAGAAGAACTCGGGATCTAACTTGCCTGCACAGATCGATATTTATGCGAAAAAGGGTGCTAGTTATGAATTCTTATTCCTTGCGAAGGGAGGAGGTTCTGCCAACAAAACATTCCTTTATCAAAAAACAAAATCATTGCTGAATGAAGAAGCAATGGCTGCTTTTGTGCGCGAGAAAATTAAAGACCTGGGAACAGCTGCATGTCCGCCGTATCACCTAGCATTAGTGATTGGGGGTACTTCTGCGGAAGCGAATCTTGCGGCCGTGAAAAAAGCATCTGCAGGATATTACGATGAGCTACCAACTGAAGGGAATATGGGCGGACAGGCATTCAGAGATATTGAATGGGAGCAACGCGTTCATAAGATCTGCCAAGAATCAATGATCGGTGCACAGTTTGGAGGAAAGTACTTCACTCATGATGTACGTGTCATTCGATTACCTCGACATGCGGCATCATGCCCGGTTGGTTTGGGAGTGTCATGTTCAGCAGATAGAAATATCAAAGCGAAGATCACGAAAGAAGGACTTTTCATCGAGGCATTAGAAAAGAACCCAAGAAGATTACTTCCTGATACACCTCCTCATTTAGATGAACCTGTAGTGATCGACCTTGACCGTCCAATGGATGAGGTACGTGCTGAATTGAGCAAGTATCCGATCAAAACAAGATTGAAGTTGAACGGAACATTGATCGTAGCGCGTGACATTGCCCA
>JBMSGX010000270.1:0-2642 GCA_049416285.1 Crocinitomicaceae bacterium
AAATAGTGTTAAAATTGAGTAAGTTTGCACAATAAACTGGAAAAGAGTTGGTTTCTTAAATTGATTGAGTTATTTTTGTTTAACGTTTATGGCTAATTATAAAACAGGACCGTATTTAGAACAGATCGTAACTCCTCAGGATTTACGAGACAAGTTCAACATTGAGGATCTCCCCAATGTATCAGATGACGTGCGTCAGTACATCGTTGACGTTATCTCTGAGATCGGAAACAGTCACTTCGGAGCAAGTCTCGGAGTTGTAGAGCTTACTGTAGCTTTACACTACGTTTTTAACACGCCGCATGACCAATTGGTTTGGGACGTCGGACACCAGGCTTACGGACACAAGATCCTTACCGGCAGAAAAGACAGATTCCCATCGAATAGACAAAAAGGTGGAATTTCAGGATTTCCAAAGAGATCAGAAAGTGAGTACGACACATTTGGTGTAGGTCACTCTTCCACTTCTATTTCAGCAGCGCTCGGAATGGCGGTTGCGAATAACTACAAGGGCGAAAAGAACCGTCAGCACATAGCAGTGATCGGAGATGGAGCCATGACAGCTGGTCTTGCCTTTGAAGGATTAAATCACGCAGGATTTGAAAAAGATGCTAACCTACTTGTGGTATTGAATGACAACTGTATGTCAATTGACCCGAACGTTGGAGCACTTAAAGAATATTTAACGGACATCACTACATCACACACTTACAACAAAGTGAAGGATGATGTATGGAACATGCTTGGAAAGGTGTCCAAATTTGGTCCTGATGCACAAACGATCGTTTCCAAAATTTCTACTGCGCTGAAGGGTTCACTTCTGAAGCAAAGTAACATGTTCGAATCTTTGAACTTCAGATATTTCGGACCAGTGGATGGTCACGATGCAATTGGATTGGCGAAGGTAATGGAGGATCTTAAGGATATCCCAGGACCGAAAATCTTGCATTGTATCACGCGTAAAGGGGCTGGATATAAGTTCTCTGAGGAAGGAAACCCTACTCAGTGGCACGCTCCTGGAATTTTCAATAAAGACACTGGAGAGATCGTTAAGGTTGTGCCTAAATCACCTCAACCACCGAAATACCAAGATGTTTTCGGGCACTCTATTATTGAACTTGCTGAAAAGAATGATAAGATCATGGGTGTAACACCTGCAATGCCGACAGGGTGTTCACTTACGTACATGATGAAAGCGATGCCGGAAAGAACATTTGATGTTGGTATCGCAGAGCAGCATGCTGTTACGTTCTCAGCAGGATTGGCTACTCAGGGCATGGTGCCATTCTGTAACATTTACAGCTCGTTCATGCAGCGCGCATTTGATCAGGTGCTGCACGATGTTGCATTACAGGACCTAAATGTTGTATTCTGCCTTGACCGTGGAGGACTGGTAGGAGCTGATGGAGCAACTCACCATGGAGCTTATGACCTTGCCTACATGCGCTGCATTCCGAACATGACAGTAAGCGCACCAATGAACGAATCTGAGCTAAGAAACCTTATGTATACTGCTCAACAGGAAAACATGGGTCCATTCTCAATAAGATATCCGAGAGGTAAAGGTGTAATCACTGAATGGAAAACTGCTTTCCAAAAGATCAAAGTCGGAACAGGAAGAAAACTTACCAACGGAACTGACGTTGCCATATTAACGATTGGACATCCTGGTAATTTTGCTCAAGATGCAATCAAAGAACTTAACAACGCAGGAGTTTCTGCAGCGCACTACGACATGCGTTTTGTGAAGCCGATCGATGAAACAATGCTTCACGAAGTATTCGCGAAATTCAACAAAGTAATTACAGTAGAAGACGGTTGTTTAATGGGAGGTTTTGGATCAGCAGTTGTTGAGTTCATGGCGGACCAAGGATACTCAGCAAGCATCAAGCGACTAGGTATACCTGACGAATATATTCACCACGGAACACAACAAGAGCTTTGGGCTGACTGTGGTTTCGATACTGCGGCGATCATCGCAACAGCTAAAGAAATGGCAGGTGTTACTGAGGCTAGGGAGACTCGCGTTGAAAACGCAGGATAATAATCCTTGATTTAAATCCTTTTTAATTATTTAATACAATTTTATCTTTGAGCCAAATCTCTGAGAGAATGTTCAAAGACAAAGTTTTCGTTATCACAGGTTCAGCTCAAGGAATCGGTAAAGAAACAGCAATACTTGCTACTGAAAAGGGTGCAAAAGTAATAATCAATTCCAGAACCGAAGAGAAAGTAGCCCACACCGTTGAAGAAATCCAAACGCTTGGAGGTGACGCTTTTGGTCTGGCTGGTGATGTATCCGACTATGAATTCTGTAAACGTTTAAATGAATTCGCTTTGGAGAAATTTGGTAAGATCGATTATCTTATCAATAACGCAGCAATTTCAACCAAAGGTACACTAAGGGATAGTACTCCGGAAGCTCTTGAGAATGCTTTCAGGGTTAACTTATTTACAAGCCTTTATGCATCTAAGGCAATGATGGACGAGATAATTAAGCAAAAAGGAGGCATCCTTTTCATTTCATCCTTAGCAAGTGTGATTGGACTTCCCAGCTATCTTTCCTACTCAACAACAAAAAGGGCTATGGTTACTGTCGCGGAATGTCTTAAAAATGAACTGTTAGATGACGATGTTTTCGT
>JBMSGX010000271.1:0-2630 GCA_049416285.1 Crocinitomicaceae bacterium
TTAACAACTATGGTCAGTTTTCAAGTAGTGAGATCAATGACCTCAACCACCTGTACAATTGTTAATTGAAGAAGTTCAATAAAATGTCTAGATAAGTGCTTTTATCTCTGAAATAATACGTTCAGCTAGCTGGTTTGCCGCTGTAAGGTCTTGACTTTCAGAGTAGATGCGGATGATTGGTTCCGTATTGCTTTTTCTTAGATGCACCCATTCTTTTCCGATATATATCTTCACTCCATCCGTAGTGTCCACCTCTTCGTGAGCGTATTTTTCGGCCATGTTTGACAAAATATTATCAACATCAATAGAAGGTGTTAGCTCAATTTTATTCTTCGAGATCGTATAGGCTGGATAGCTGTTTTTCAATGCAGTTACGCTCATCTGTTTCTCTGCAAGGTGAGATAAAAACAAAGCGATACCTACCAATGAATCTCTTCCGTAATGCGATGCTGGATAGATCACACCGCCATTTCCTTCACCACCGATCACAGCGCTCTCCGCTTTCATTTTCGCTACGACATTAACTTCTCCCACAGCAGAGGCGAAGTAGCTTTGTCCAGCGGCTTCTGTAACGTCTCGAAGCGCTCTAGTTGATGATAGATTTGAAACTGTTGATCCTGGGGTTTTAGAAAGTACATAGTCAGCAACAGCTACAAGTGTGTATTCTTCTCCAAACATGCTTCCGTCCTCACAAACTAATGCCAAACGGTCCACATCTGGGTCAACTGTGATTCCTAAATCTGCTCCTGTTTCTCTGATCTTGTCAGATAAGTCCGTCAAATGCTCAGGTAAAGGCTCTGGGTTGTGTGGGAAATGTCCAGTTGGTTCACAATACAACTTTGTGACATTCTTTACTCCTAATGCATCTAATAGTGCAGGAACAAAGATTCCTCCTGTAGAATTCACTGCATCAACCACCACTGAAAAGTTGGCATTTGCAATAGCCTCTTTGTTTACCAAGTCAAGGTTAAGAATACTTTCTATGTGCTTATCCAGGTATGTATCGTTCTTTGTGATAACACCAAGGTCATCTACTTCTGCAAAATCATATGCATCGTTTTCAGCGATCTCAAGTACGGCCTTGCCATCATCTCCTGAAATGAACTCTCCTTTTTCGTTCAGGAGTTTCAAGGCATTCCACTGTTTTGGGTTATGACTGGCAGTAAGGATGATTCCTCCTTGTGCTTTTTCCATTGGAACTGCGATCTCAACTGTAGGTGTCGTTGAAAGCCCAAGGTCCACAACGTCAATTCCTAAACCGATCAATGTCGAGCTAACGAGGTTGGAGATCATTTCCCCTGAAAGACGAGCATCACGACCAATAACAACAGTTACTTTTCCGTTGTTTCTGTCCTTTAGCCAAGTTCCGTAAGCTGCAGCAAATTTCGTTGCATCAACAGGCGTTAATCCTTCATTTACTTTTCCTCCAATTGTTCCTCTGATCCCTGAGATCGATTTGATCAATGTCATAGTCCCATTTCTTTTTTGAGTCCGATCATTTTCATGCAGGCTACTGCACATTCAATTCCTTTATTTCCGTGTTTACCTCCTGACCTGTCGATCGATTGTTGCATGTTGTTGTCTGTAAGCAAACAAAAGGCGACAGGTGTGTTGTACTTAAGGTTTACATCTTTGATTCCTTGAGTTGCACCATCACATACGAAGTCGAAATGCTTGGTTTCTCCCTGAATCACCACTCCAATTGCAACGACGCCATCTACGTCTCCTTTCTCGCAGAAGTACTGACAGCCAAGTGGCAATTCGAAAGCACCGGGTACGAATCGTACATCGATGTTTTCTTCTTTTACACCATTGTCAAGTAATGCCTGTTTAGCACCAGCCAATAAGTTCAGTGTGATGTTATCGTTCCACTCAGAAACAACAATGCCGATCTTAAAATCGGCACCGTTTGGAATAAAATCCTTGTTGTATTCAGATAAATTGCGATTCTCTGTCGCCATTATTTAACAGTCTTGAATTCTACACGAGCAATGTATTTCTCAATGCTCATTCCTTTAGAAGTACTTGGATATTCATCCTTGATCTTCTGGTAACACTCTAATGCTTTTTCGAAGTTGTTGATCGCTTCCGCACACTGTCCAGCAGCGAATAGCACTTCCGGAGTTGTGTTTTCATTTGGATTGATCTCTGCAGCCTCAAGGTAAAGGTTTGCAGCTTTCTCGTAATCTTTCAATTCAGAATAGCAGTCTGCCTGAAGCTTCACTACCATAGCAGAAAGGTAAGTGTCTTTCACTTTAACTGAACCTAGCTCTTCAAGAGCAGCTTCAAATTCTCCTTGCTCCATGTATTGACGTCCAAGTAAGAACTGTGCAACCTCACCACCGATCTTTCCATCGTATTGGTTAACTGCTGTTTCAAATTCCTCGATCGCAAGATTTGTAGAATCTTTCGCCGCATAGTTCAATCCAACCCAGTAGCTGTTCTTTGAATCATCGTTTGCAGGCTTCCACATGAATTGTCTGTAAGCGAAAAACACGATCGCAAGCATTAAAATACCACCAACGACATATGTTGTCATTTTAAGCTTCTTATTCGACTTAAATTCTTCTGCAATCTGTTGTCCTGATAAATCTTCTAGCATTGTATTTATTTAAGGTGGACAAAAATAG
>JBMSGX010000272.1:0-2623 GCA_049416285.1 Crocinitomicaceae bacterium
GCAGATCCTTTACCAACATCTCCGTATCCACAAACAACAGCCACTTTACCAGCCATCATTGTATCTGTTGCACGACGAATCGCATCAACCAAAGATTCTTTACATCCGTATTTGTTATCGAACTTAGACTTAGTTACTGAGTCGTTTACGTTGATTGCCGGCATAACCAATGTGCCATTCTTCATTCTTTCGTAAAGTCTGTGAACTCCAGTAGTTGTTTCTTCAGAAAGTCCTTTGATATCCTTTGTCAGCTCCGGGTAACGGTCGAATACCATGTTCGTCAAGTCACCTCCATCATCAAGGATCATATTCAGTGGCTGACCACCTTCAAATGCAAACAATGTTTGCTCGATACACCAATCAAACTCTTCTTCGTTCATCCCTTTCCATGCATACACTGGAATACCTGCTGCTGCGATAGCTGCTGCTGCCTGATCCTGTGTAGAGAAAATATTACAAGATGACCATGTAACTTCTGCTCCTAATTCAACTAGTGTCTCGATCAACACAGCTGTTTGGATCGTCATGTGAAGACATCCAGCGATACGCGCCCCTTTCAACGGCTTCGATGCTCCAAATTCTTCACGAAGAGACATTAGACCTGGCATTTCCGCCTCGGCTAATCTGATCTCTTTTCTACCCCAATCAGCAAGGCTGATGTCTTTCACTTTGTACGATAATCTCTCTGTTGTACTCATATTCTTATTACTTGATATTCAATTAAGTTGTGCAAAGCTACGAAGTTCCTTGCTAATTATGAATTATGGCCTCATGAATTATGACTTACAGTCTTTCACGAACCAATTGTTCTAATCCGTCTACGAAGCGATCATGATCATTTGAGCTAGGCACAAGCTGGATCTTCTCACCACCATTCTCTTCAAAGATCTCCTGGTATTCATCCCCGATCTCGATCACTGTTTCCAAACAGTCTGCAACAAATGCGGGGCTAAATGCTAAGATCTTTTTTGTTCCTTTTTTCGCCTGCTCGATCACCACATCATCTGCGAAAGGTGTTAGCCATTTTTTATCCAATCGTGACTGGAAACAAACAGTGTATTTGTCTTCAGGAATATTTAATTTTTCCGCAAGCATACGAGATGTCGCATAACAAGTAGCCTTGTAACAGAACTTATTTTTGTCATTCACCTCCGTCTCACACGGCTGGTCTTCACACAGATCAGAGCCTTCGTACACCTTATCCACGTGTCTATCCGGAAGTCCGTGATAAGAGAACATCACATGCTCGTAATCATCCAGATCAAACTGCTTTGCCTGTTGCACAATACTGTCAATATATCCTTCCGAATCGTAGAATTGATTTACGAATGTCACCTCAGGAATCACCCACCATTGACGCATGATCTTCATTGCAAGATCAACGGCTGAACCCGTAGTAGCACTAGCGTACTGAGGGAATAACGGCAAAATGATAATGTGCTCGTAATTCTTTTTGCGCATTTCCTCCATCACGTCATACATTGACGGATTCTGGTAACGCATCGCGTAATGAACATCTACCTCATCAGCGTTGAAACGTTCCTGCAATTTCTTTGTAACATTCTCGGTATGCGTGATCAATGGAGAAACACCATTTCCAAACTCCCATAGCTCTTTATATACCTTGGCTGATTTAGGCGCTCTGAATGGAACGATAATTCCATTAACTAAAAGCGTTCTTCCTAACCATGGAAGATCGATCACTCGTGGGTCATTCAAGAACTCACCCAGATATCTTCTCACGTCACTCGTCTTGGGACTGTCAGGAGTCCCAAGCTGAATCAATAATACACCAGTTCTTTTCATACAAACAGTTTTTTCCTCCAATCTTCGGCTTCTTTCGGATCAAGCAAGTCAAGCTTAGTTAAATAGCTGATAACTTGTTCAAATGCCAATGGATATTCAATTCCTTTATAATTCCAATCCGTTTCATTCAACCAGTTATTCACTTGTCCGTGACGCAGGTTGTATCGCCAAGCGATGATGTCAACGACATCCGGATTGTTTTTCAATTCCAATGCTTTATTATTCACCACAGAACACATGGTTCTTAGCTCTTCTGAATACTTATCCGCAACTTCGTTTCGTACTGCGATCACAAAGCAAGGCCAAGGCGTCACCACCTCGTCAATGTAACGACATTTCTTTTGCTCTGTATACGGATGTGTTGTGTATTTCTCCCATAGAAAAGCTTGCGCTTCATTATTTTCCAATGCCCAAAGTCCTCCGTAAATATCTCCGATAACATTGAATTTTAGAGCCTTTGGGTCCCATCCTTCCTGATCAGCCTTCACGTATGACATCAAATGCGAACCAGAACCTTCTCTCGAAATCGCGAAAATCTTTCCTTCCAACTGATCGACAGATGTGATCTCTGAGTGATAAGGCACATGAATACCCCAGTGCAATGGAGTGGTTACATAAAACTGTAAGATCTTCGCATTCAATCCTTGCAGAATTGCCTTCGTAATACCTTCCGTAAGTAATACCGCAACGTCCAGTGCTCCGGTTTGAAGTCCTTTGATCATTTGTCCTGTACCTCCACCCATATCGCTCCAGTGAAGCTGAATTCCATGCTCTCTAAATTTCCCTTCCTCGATGGCCATTCGCCAAGGCAGGTTAA
>JBMSGX010000273.1:0-2616 GCA_049416285.1 Crocinitomicaceae bacterium
AATAGGGCCATCTATACTCTCCGGCTTTCTCTTTAATGATATCGTATGAATTATCACCTTCTACTAGATGTACATCCCTCCAATTCTCTAGCTCGTAGACTTGCCATCCTAACGCTCCATTGCGGAAATAGCCTTGACTTACCAACTCTCCCTTACTGTTTTTTGTTTCAAAAAAATAGGTCCCGGGAGTATCATTATAAAGACTATCGAAATAGTACATATCGACCCAATAATAGGATTTATCAGCACCATAATTATAGGTCTTTAAATACTTTGGATAACCATTTTCGTATATGTGCTCTTCGATAACTGTTCCTGCTTCATCTGTAAAACTTACTGCACCATTTACAGCCGTCAGTAATTCTGAGGAAGATTCAATAGACACTATTAAATTTTTCTGTCTCCGGGTACATTTGAATTCAAACAATGATTTGCCTTCATTTAGGTAAGCGTAGCCGAAATAACTAGCCTTTACGCTGTCTGTTGGACAAAGGTTTCTATCCAAGAATTGCTTTTTATATCCTGTGAAATTCTGCTGGGCCGATGAGGTGAACGCAAATAACAGCAGAATTAAGGCTAATCTCATGGGCTAAAAATAAACAACTTTACCTTATGTTGTTTCGTATATATTGCTCTAGCCTATCCTTTTTGTTGCGCTTTACCATTTTTTCGAGATCCTTATTCTTTCCCAGCACCTCCTTGTTGGCAAAATAGTAATCCAATACATCACGCGTAGCCGCCAGGCATCCTTGCCATTTTTCTGAGCAATCTCCACTTTCTATACAGTATTTGGTCCACCCTCCCATAAAGACTATCAAGCTTTCTCCGTAAGTCATGTAGGGAACTAGCTTTTGTGTCACCTGAACCGTTATATATGGGCACGTTGAAACCCAATCTAAAATGTATTGACAGCTGTTCAAGCGATCTGTTGTACCTTCTTCCGCCGGATTGTTTAGTATGAATTCATAGTGCTTTACCAATGTGTGCTCAGTACGCCTAAAGTCCGCCTCCGATTCAAAGTTGATCACCTTTTGATCGTAATCCATAATGAACTCAAGCAAATGATCTTCTAGCTCTACACCATTTTTAGATGCCGTAGTCAAATACTTAATGGCTTGCTTATCCTCTCCAAGGTAATAGTGCAGTACTCCTTTTAGATATTGTGCCTTTCCTGTGCTTGGCGACTGCGAAGATTCCGTCAGTTGAACTGCTTTTTTCGCATAGATCATTGCGGCATCATAATCCTCCTGCATTGTTCTCACTTGCGCCATTCCTAGAAATGCATCTGCATCATTCTCATCGATGCGGGATATCGCTTCATAATGAATGTATGATGAATCCAAAGACTCCTCCATACCATATATCGATGCAAGATAAAGATGTGGGTCGCGCTGATCATTTTTAATGCTTAGCGCTTGATAACACATCTTTTTTGCGACTCCATACTCCTTTTCAAAACTGTACAGTCGCGCCAAATCTACGTATCCCTGGTTGAATGTTGTATCGGATTCAACAGCCTTTTCCAAGGAGATGATGGCCATTTTACGATTATTATCCGCTAAAAATCCTTCGGCCTCCTTGTGATACTGTTGTGCTTTTAAACTGTCTTGAGCTATTGCATTCGTTGTGAACAGTCCCGATAGAACCGTAAGTGTTATTGCGATGTATTTCATTTCTTCTGTATTTGCGCTTTGCACTTTTCACAAAGCGTTTCTTTCGCTGCATCCACTGTTCGAATGGATTCCACAGCATCGGTCATTAGACACGACTTGTCCGGACAGTGCTTTAATCCCAGATTATGTCCGATCTCGTGCAAAGCGATCTTCTTTAATCGAGATCTTAGGGTTTTTCCTTTGCCCAATCTATATACTGATACAACTGAACTCGTTCCTGGTTTAAACCCGAGTCCAAAAATCCCAAAATCCTTGTATTTATACTCAGGTTTCTTGATCTCGCCATCAGTTGCGTATTTCGTGATCGAAATATCCTTTGCTGTCAGTCCAAAAATGATGCCGACTGAGTCTGGCCGCTGATCCCGCAGAATGCGAATCAATGTGTCGGCTCTGTATCGCGCCGACTTCACATTTATAAATGCCCGTTTTGGTGGATCCATCACGGGTAAAACGGTCGTTTCAAAACCGTACTCCTTTTTCAACGCATTTTGAATGAGTTCGATCTGCTCGGATGCGACCTTTCCGATCGGCTGAATACCCACCTGATATTTACGTTGCTGTACCTCCTTTCGAACATTGTTAGAACATCCGTAAAGAAGTAATGAAAGTATGATCAACAGGTTAAATCTCATCAAGCGCTTTTCTTATTAACGAAGCTTGTAGAAGAAGTAATATAAACCCCTGCAAAAATGATAAGCATATAAATGATCTTTTCCCATGTAATAGTGTCTGTATAATCATCTGCCCAACCGATTGCTGACAACACATACGCAAAGAAGATGACCAAAACCGGTTGTGTGTAGATATAAGCGCTTGATACCGTCGGTGATGTATACTTCAGTCCGTACATCGTTAAGAGATAGGTCAGGAATGTTACTCCGATCACGACGTACACGATCTTCCACATAGCATCATAAGTGATGGCTGAAAAATCTGTTGCTAC
>JBMSGX010000274.1:0-2596 GCA_049416285.1 Crocinitomicaceae bacterium
ATTTGTCGTGCTTTGGTCCAAATAAAACGGGCACACCAAAAACAGCAGGTTCCAAGATGTTGTGAAGACTTCCTGAAAACCCTCCGCCAACATAGGCCACTGTCGCATAGGAATAGGCATTCGCGAGCTGTCCAATTGTATCTAGAATTAAAACTTTTGCTTCAGAATTTTCATTGAAAGCTGTGTATCGCTCACACGGTACTTGAATGCCTTTCAATAATTGATCGATGTGTGATTCGCTGATATCGTGAGGGGCAATAATAACCTTGTGACCACACTTATTGATGTAAGGGAACAAATATTTTTCTCCTGTCGGCCAGCTGCTTCCCAAAACCAATACCTGCTCATTACCCACAAAATTCTCCAAAATGGAATCGCGTTCAACATTGTTTTTGTTGTCAATCACCTTATCAATGCGCGTATCTCCACTAACTGTCCATGAATTCATCTTAATGCTCGAAAGTAGATCCGCTGATCGCTGATTTTGAACGAATATGTTATCAAATGCGTTTAGTCCTTCACGAAAGTAGCTTCCGTACCACTTGAAGAAGGCTTGGTCTTTTCTAAAAAGTCCACTAATGCAATAGAGCTTAGAGTCACTTTTTTTGGCTTCCAGAAGATGATTGATCCAGAATTCATACTTCACAAAAACAGTAATTTTCGGACTGAAATGATCAATGAATCGTTTTGCATTGTTGGGCGTATCCAGCGGAAGGTAAAGAGCTATATCTACCTTGTGGTCTCTCTTTTGATAAAACTCCATTCCCGAAGGAGAGAAGAAGGTAACGAGCAAGGTTGAATCGGGATTTTCTGACTTGAATCTGTTCATCAATGGCAATCCCTGGTCAAATTCACCTAAGGACGCACAATGAAACCATATTAGTGGTTTTTCATGATCTATTTTTGGAAGATCGTTGAAATAATTCTTTCGTCCGTTAACCCATTTTTTTGCTTTGCTGTTGAATAGGCTTGCGAGCGTTAATGTCGCTCCGTACAGTCTTATTCCTAGATTGTAAAAGAAACGCATTAATTGAAGTAGTATTCTTTCGGCTTACGCTTGTAGATGGGAATCATCCATCCAAGACGAAGTCCATATTGAAGATCCAGCATTAACTCCTTTGAGACTGGTGTGTCTGGTTGGTCGTAGAAGATCGATCGTTTGTTGTACGTATATCCCTGCTGGAAGTAAAACCCGCCATAAAAATTCAAAAAGCCTTGACTCGCCATGTACGAATATCCAATAAACTGGGATGTGTTTAATCCTGCCGTTAAACGGTCATAACCACGTTTGTATTCAAGTTCGAGTTGAGGAACAACCTGATCCTGTGTTTCGATACGAACTTTGTGCAATAAATAGCCAACACCACCCTTGACTAAAATACCTGAATTCTTATTCGGGCTCAGCACCGGAAACAATTTTCCAAAAACAGCATTTGCATGGAATCCTCTGGAGTAAACCACAACAATTGCGATATCGCCATTTTGATCTGTGATATTACCTTTTGAGTCAACTAGATGGTCAAACAAACCTGTTAAACGAACGTCATTGCCGAACAGGTAATTCCCATCGAAACCAAAGAACCAGTTTTGTTTGGTTTTATATCCAGCAGTGAATCCTATGGCATTGAAGTAGCCGTGTCTCTCGGCAAGATCACCCCCTGAAATATTGAACCCATATTGAGGACTTAGCCACGTAACACCGATCGCTGAATCAGCAACATTTCTCTGTGCGAATAACATCGAAGAGAAGGAAACAAGAATGACTGTCAGTAATTGTCTCATGTCAACAAAATTAACGGGATTATCGGGACAAAATTGGATTTTAACTTAAATTGTGTGAGTTGTTGACTGTAAGGAGGAAAGAACCCCTTATTTTCGCTATATTTGGGATTCGATTTTTTTGACTAAAACAGGCTGAATGAAGAAAATTCAAATGGTTGATCTGATCACGCAGTATCAGAAGATCAAACCTCAGGTAGACACGGCGATAGAGTCGATCCTGGAGAAGGCACAGTTTATCAACGGTCCGGACGTACACGCATTTAAAGATGAAATGTCTGAGTATCTTGGAGCGAAGCATGTGATTCCCTGTGCTAACGGAACAGATGCGCTACAGATCGCTCTTATGGCATTGGATCTTAAGCCAGGAGATGAAGTAATTACGCCATCATTCACTTATATCGCAACAACAGAAGTTATAGCCTTGCTCAAATTGAAACCCGTTTTCGTGGAGGTTGAGAAAGACACTTTCTGTATTGACCCGGAAAAGATCAAAGCGGCGATTACTGATAAAACGAAAGCAATTGTGCCAGTTCATCTTTATGGACAGGCTGCGAACATGGAAGAGATCATGAAGATCGCGGAAGAGCATGACTTAAAAGTGATCGAAGATAACGCGCAAGCAATCGGAAGTGATTACACATACACGGATGGTCGCAAAGCGAAGACTGGAACGATTGGGCATATTGGATGTACATCGTTTTTCCCTTCTAAGAACTTAGGATGCTACGGTGATGGTGGAGCGATCTTCACAAATGATGATGAGCTTGCTGATATGATGCGCATGATCGCCAATCACGGACAAAGTGAAAGATAT
>JBMSGX010000275.1:0-2584 GCA_049416285.1 Crocinitomicaceae bacterium
TATTCATTCAACCGACGTACAAGCCGAACAGAGAGCTTGAGATCTATGCACGATTCAGAGAGCAAAAAAGACAACGAAACAGTCGATTCAATGATGGTTCTGTTACGCCAATTGAAGACGTCTTGCAGCGTAATTACCGTTTGAACTTTAGCTATAAGATCACAGAAGGAGTTCGTTTGAAGACGAGAGTGGAATATGTTACAGTGGATAGAGAAAGCGTAGGTCCTGAATCCGGAATGATCTTTACGCAGGATCTTATTTACCGGCCTAAATCATCACCTTTGGATCTATCATTACGTTATGCAGTTTTTGACACGGACAGCTATGATACGCGAATTTACACCTATGAGTCGAATGCGTTGTATGTGTTCTCTGTTCCCGCATATTACTACAAAGGAAGTCGAGCATATGCATTGATCCGCTATACATTCTTCCGCAAAGTTGATGTGTGGGTGAAGTATGGAAGAAACATCTATGCGAATAGAAGTTCATTAGGTTCTGGTTCTGAGATGATCAATCAAAACACACGCTCAGATATCACTGTTCAGTTGAGGATAAAGCTCTAGAATTCAATATCCAGATCGAAAAGAGTCTTCAATGTATGCAAGTTTGGATTTTTGCGTGCCATTGCTGCGAACTTGTCCTTCCCACTTAGGTATTTTACTTCTTTCTCAGGGTTTTTAGTCACTTCTAAAGCGATGTTCACTCCGTAGTTCTTGAGGTTCCCACGAATATATCCTAAAAGATCTGGTAGGATAGGGTTGATGTAGTCGATCTGAACCTGATTATCAACCTCAAGTACGTAATCATGCCCCTCCTTATGAATTGGATCTCTCTTAATCAAAGCGTTATAGAACGTTCCCTTTCCTTCTTCCTTCATCTTGAACGCAAATTGACGCCATTGCATTTTGATGTCATCAAAATCATAATCGTTCATTGGCATATTGGAAAGGTCAATTCCGGCTTCAGCCATTTTCTTTCCTTTTTCACGTAAACTTTTGATGGAAAGACTAGCCTTGGGTATCTTGCCTGACGGTGAACTTAGAACTTTTGGTTCAGGGGTAGTTGTTGCCTTTTTGATGCTTGGTTTTACCTCTGTGTTCGACTGTGCTTTTGGTTTTTGCTCTTTACGAAGAGACTGTCCGGCAAAAGGGATGATCTTAACAGGATCCGTCAGGAATTTTTTTTTTCCTGCTCCTGATTAATTGAGCACAGTTGCATGAGGGCTAGCTCCACCAGCAATCGCTGATTCTTTGCAGCTTTGTATTCGACATCCGCCTTACTTAAAACCCCCAGTGACCTTAAGATCACAGTGTCTTGCAGCATCTTCGATTGTTCAATGTATTTCTCACGAACTGATTCTCCTACCTCCAATAAGTTCGCTGTACGTACATCTTTACAAACCAGTAGGTTTCTATAATGCTCAGATAAACCAACAATGAAATGGTGGGAATCAAATCCTTTTTCGATGATATCGTTTAGGATCAACAAGGTCGCAGGAATATCTTCCTTATTTGCATAATCTACGATTCTGAAATAGTAATCGTAATCGAGGATATTCAGGTTGTCAATAACAGATTGCTTGGTGATGTTCCCTCCAGTAAAGGTTACGATCTGGTCGAAGATCGATAATCCATCACGTAAGGCTCCATCAGCTTTCTGCGCGATGATGTACAATGCTTCCGGTTCTGCCGACACATTTTCTTTCTCTGCTATCGAACCTAGGTGCTGCGCAATGTCTTCTACCTTAATTCTGTTAAAGTCAAAGATCTGACAACGTGATAAGATCGTAGGAATGATCTTGTGTTTCTCTGTTGTAGCCAGAATGAAGATCGCATGCTTAGGCGGTTCCTCCAATGTTTTAAGGAAGGCATTGAAAGCTGAGGTTGACAACATGTGAACCTCGTCAATGATATAAACCTTATGCGTTCCAAGCTGTGGTGCGATACGCACCTGATCGATCAAGCTTCGAATGTCTTCGACTGAGTTGTTTGACGCAGCATCCAATTCATAAACATTCAATGATGCCCCTGAGTTAAAAGACTTGCATGATTCACATTCATCACAAGCTTCTATTTTCTCAGTTCTGTTGAAACAGTTGATCGTTTTTGCAAGAATACGCGCAGTACTTGTCTTACCAACACCGCGAGATCCGCAAAAAAGGAAGGCCTGAGCGAGATGATCATTTTTGATCGCGTTCTTTAGCGTAGAAGTAATAGACTTCTGTCCCACAACCGTGTCAAACGTCTGTGGACGGTACTTTCTAGCTGATACAACAAAATCGCTCATGCCAACAAATATAGCTGATTTATCAGCTCTTTTATTGAGTTGTTAATAACTCTTTAGAATAGTGAATTGTCTAGTCTTCAACTACAATTGAATCGATAGAATCACCTTGACGAATATCGTCCAATACATCCAATCCATCAATCACCTTTCCAAAACAAGTGTGATTTCCATCAAGGTGTGCTGTATTCGTTCTTGAATGACAAACGAAAAACTGAGAACCTCCTGTGTTTCTTCCGGCATGCGCCATTGAAAGAACTCCTCTGTCATGGTATTGGTTATCTCCATCTAATTCACA
>JBMSGX010000276.1:0-2564 GCA_049416285.1 Crocinitomicaceae bacterium
ATTTTTCATCTCATCATTAACTCCGAATCCAGCAAGCAACATTGTCAATGTTGAATACTCGGCTTTAAATGCCACTTCTGCTTCTCTCAAGATAACAAATTCAACAGCACCAAGCATTTCCGAAAACTTTGTTTTGAATTGTCTAATAAATCAATCATCTATCGACATTAGCTCTTTGCCTGCTGGTGCGTATACCGTTACTTTAATTTGTGATGGCATAGTAACAGATTCTAAATCTTTGGTAATTCAGTAATAATAATTTAAATTCAGAGTAGAATTTGGGTTGGTTTTAATAACTAGAGAATTATTTCATAGCTGATATTAAAGAAAAATGAAGTTCAGGAAAGTTGTAATATTCTTCTTAATAATGTTTTCGGGCACCTATAATATTTTTTCACAAGTATTTCTTGCTAATGACCCTAATCCAGGGAGTTGTGGAGCTGTCGTTTGTAGTACTTGGCCAAGAGAGATGACAGAACTCAACGGAGCAATGTTTTACAAAGGGAGAGATCATATTAATAATGAACCCTTCGAGCTTTGGCGGTATGATGAGGTAAATGAGCCATTTATAGTTTCAAATGGTCTGTTTGAATCACCCTCGAATTTAACAGTAATCGATTCTTTGCTTTACTTCAATGCAAAAGACAATGATGGTTGGGATGTCTGGAAGTATAATGGTGTTGATGACCCAATACAAATCACGAATTTGAACACTACTGGCGGATCAGGAGGCTTCAACTATTTTACGAAGTATCACGACAAAATCTATTTCACCGCTTGGGGTGGAAACGGTTCGGGTTTGATGACTTATGACCCAGTCACCGGAACGGTGGAGGACGTTTTTCCAGTTAGTACTTACATCTCCCCGAGTTCATTAATAGTTTATCATGACACTCTCTATTTTTCGGCGAATGATGGAATGTTTGGTTACGAACTTTGGCAGTACAGTGGATCTGGAAACCCAACTCTTAGGGTAGACCTTGATGCCGGTGCTAATTCATCTAACATTACTCCCTTAATCATTTTTGATGATAAACTGATCTGCTCCGGTAGGACAACTTCAACCGGTCATGAAATTTGGACATATGAAGGTACCTCCATACCAAGTTTGATAATGGATATAAACCAAGGAATCGAAGATTCAAATCCTTCACATCCCGTTATTTTCAACAATAAGGTATATTTCTCCGCTGCAACTATAAATGATGGGGTTGAACTATGGGAATACGACGGTATCAACATTCCTGACATGATTATGGATATTAATTCTGGCTCGAATTCTTCCTTTCCTGATTACTTTACCATCTATAACAATGTCCTTTACTTCAGTGCTAACGATGGTGTTTCGGGTAATGAATTGTGGATGTATGATGGCTTAAATCCTCCAGAATTGTACGAAGACATTTATGCTGGACCAGGGGAATCAAATCCATCCGATTTGATGTTATTCAATGATAAATTGTACTTTAATGCTCTGGATACAATTGTAGGTTTGGAACTACATTTTATTAGTGAAAATGCTTCGACTAACAACTATTCGTCAGATAAAATAACGGTCTACCCTAACCCTGTAAAAGAAGCACTCACAATTTCATTTGGTACTTTGAATAGTTCGAGTGATTTCCGGATAACTAATTTGATGGGGAAAGTTGTTTTATCCTCTAAGGTGATTCAAAATACAGTAGACGTTTCCTCGTTGAGCTCTGGGGTGTACTTATTGGAGGTTGATGGAAGCGTTTTAAGGTTTGTAAAGGAGTAAATCATTTCCTCTTATCGCAAGATCCCCGATTAAACGTGATCAAATTACACATGCTTCTGAGTCTTGAACGGACTCTATCTCCGTAGAGTTGTTCGAGTTCATTTGAGTTGAGGTTGGTGGTGGCGTGGGTAATGGTTCCTTCGAATACATGGAGTTCGTACCGCTGGAGCAGGATCTCGGCGATGGTGTTGCATTCGTTGCCGAAGTATTTCATATTGTTCTCTACGCCGAGATCGTCGAAGCAGTAGATCTTGTTGCTTGTCTTTCCGTATTTGGGAATTACGGTGTAGCCTTCCTGGTTGAATTCACTGGCAATATCACGTGTGGTTTTGATAATGAAGTTATGTCCCGGGTAGGTGAAGTGGCGCATCAATGTCATCAAGGAGGTTTTTCCGCAACCGACTGGTCCATTGAGCAGGATCCCTTTGTCGAGATCTATTCCATATTGCGCGCAGGTTTCTTCGTCGCGAATGAAATAGATCATGAGTTTGTATATGATGCGTTTGTCCTGCGGATTGAGTTGGAAGTTTTGTCCGAATCTTGTTTTTCCCATTTCTTGAAGATAGTTCCATGAACGTTTGAAATTATAGTGTTTCACACCTTGAATGATGTCGTAAGGTAATTCAGTTTTCATGATTAAAGCGGTATAGAATAATCTTTGTCGTTGTTTGTATGCAATCGGCTCTCGACTCCGCCCGAGCCTAGGGTTCCGTTCTTGAAATTTGCGCTTCTTTTGATCCAGTTTCGGGCGGCGGCGTTCCAGTCTTTCATTTTTGCTTTTCCACCTACTAACCATCCGTTTGAT
>JBMSGX010000277.1:0-2547 GCA_049416285.1 Crocinitomicaceae bacterium
TCTGAGAAATGTTGTTCAAACACTTCCTCCAGGCTAAATGATCGATGAGGTTCTTCAGGTTCACACTTGCGGAAAGTTCCCAATATCAAACCTGCAATTTCGTCAAACACACCGTTTAGTTTAAGATGCGTAAGCATGCGGTCAATGCGGTAAGGTTCTTCCATGACATCCTCCAGAAAGAGGATCTTATCTTTCCATTTGGGTAAATAGTCAGAACCGACCAATGCGCTGATTACAGTGAGATTTCCTCCAATGAGAATCCCTTCTGCTTGTCCTGATGATAAAGTCTTTGGATATCCGCTTAAAAACTCAGCATCTGGTAGCTTGAAGTTAACGCGATGCCTATCGAGCAATAGGTCTTCAATATATCTCCAGGAAAAACTGTTCCAAGAAGAATTCCCTCCGGGACCATGAAAGGTCACGAGTCCAGTCTTGAAAGTGATTGCATTAAGGAGTGTCGTCATATCACTAAACCCCATGATCACTTTTGGATTGCGTTTTATTGCATCAAAATCAAGGTATTCCAAAACTCGGGCACATCCCCAACCTCCTCGTGTAAAAAAGATCCCATCGACGTCGGTGT
Source organism: Crocinitomicaceae bacterium (assembly GCA_049416285.1). Classification (GTDB taxonomy): domain Bacteria; phylum Bacteroidota; class Bacteroidia; order Flavobacteriales_D; family Crocinitomicaceae; genus UBA4466. The sequence goes on from JBMSGX010000277.1 coordinate 584, forward strand.
CCTCTACCATTTCCATGAACTCTTCTGCGCGTTGTTGATCTGGAGCACTGAAATAACCGTGCTGTTTACGGATGTTCTTCCCTTCTTTTACGCGAAATCCTTTTGATTCCAGCAGCTCAACGAATTCGTCAACCTCTTTTTCTGAACGGATAGGTCCTGCAGTTGCGCAGATTCCGATGGTACTACCTTTTCCCAGTTTTTTTGGACGCATGATCTCCGGGCTGAAGTCCGCTTCATCACGAATGGAAAGGCACGAAGCACCTAAGAGTGCAGTACCAACAAGGGGAATAAATTTACGACGGGAGATCTTATCGCTCATACCCGAAAGTTATGAAACTTTCGAGAAGAATACCTTATCGGTGTTTACCTGATCTTTGAGCTGTGCAAAAAACGCATCTTTCATATCAGGCTGAATACAGTCAAGTGGAAAAGAAAGCTGCAGGTCTTTGATGTAATCGAAATAGATCGTTTGCTGATGGATCGAAACTTTTCGTAATCCAGTAAAATACAATAGCGTTACATCTCGGTCTGCTACAATCAGTGCTTTTGAAGATAAACCAACACGGAATGCATCACGTTGTTTCCCAATGATCAGAAAAGCTAAGTTATCGATAGCAGGCAGCACCAATGCCAATGCCGGCATCCAGGCATCCTTTGAGATAATGTACAGGGCAGCACCTGCAATTGCCAGGATCATTCCTTCCAAAACTAAGTAAGTAAATACGCGGCTTTTTCTTTCCTGACTCACGGCAAAATTCCATTTAAAACGCTTCACTTTACCTACAATACGCATTCCCATCCAACGGCGGATACTTCTTCTAATATTTACCATCAAAATGAGGATACCCAATCCCATAAAGATGTATTCTTTGTAAGGCAATTCACTTCCCGGTACGCGTAAGATCTGAATAGGAAGATCGAACCCCACGAATATCGTGATCAACAATGTTGGGAAGTAAATAAAGAGCAATAATGCGTTGATGAATCTATTCATTCGGAATAAGTTTGATGCGTGTTTTCAACGCTTCGATCTTTTTACGTTCAGCATCGATCTTTTTCTCAACTTCTTGCTTTAGTTTATCTGCGCCTTTGCTGTTAGCGAAGAATCCAAGGTTGTTTTCAAGCTGAGAGATTTCTTTATTGTGCTTGTCGATCTGCTTGCGTAACTCAAATTTCTCATTTTGTAAAGCGCGACCTGCATTCGGACTTGCTTTCAAGGCATCGATCTTCGCCTGGAACATTACTTTTTCTTTCTCAGCACCCTTCAGGTCTAACTTCGCATAAAGTCCATCCAATGCTGTTTTGAAGTTTTTGTAGATGCTGTCTTTTTGCTTTAAAGGCACCATACCGATCGCATTGAAACGGTTACTGTATGACTTAAGCACTTCGATCGCTTCTTTTTTGTCTTCTGGCAATTTGGCTTTTTGAAGTTCTGAGATAAGCTCCTCTTTGGATTTCAGATTAACTTCGAACTCCTTGTCTTGTGCTTTGAAGTGATTCTCTCTTGCGTTGAAGAAATGATCACATGCAGCACGGAATGACTTCCATAGCTTTTGCTCATATTTCAAACCTGCGTGACCGATGTTTTTCCATTGGTTTTGCAGCTTTTTCAGTTCATTCGCCGCACGCTTCCAATCTGTAGATTCTTTTAGCTCATTTGCCTTGTCTACCAGTTGCTGTTTTTTCTCAGCAAGCTTATCGTACTCACCATGCACAGATTCAAAGAACTTCGCTTTTGCATCGAAGAATGTATCACAAACAGCTCTGAATTCTTTCCAGATCTTATCATTTTCTTTCTTCGGCCCAAATCCAATTGCTTTCCAGCTGTTCTGAACCTCTATAAGCTTCTTTGTAGCGTTGTTCCAGCCTTTCACAGAATCAAGCTCTCCGATACTAGCAACCATTTCTTTTGCATTCTCAAGTAGCTCACCCTTTTTGTCAAGGTTTTCCTGAAGCTTTGCTCT
>JBMSGX010000278.1:0-2534 GCA_049416285.1 Crocinitomicaceae bacterium
ACTTTTTCGTCTTTGACCCATGTGTCTACAAAGGTCTTTTTTGCGTTTTGGATTGTGTCAATCCATAGATTTGTCATGTATTCGTTCATTTTAGTTCTCCTGTGTTGTGTGTTTGGTGAGGGGCTAACCGTTGGCCCCTCGCGTGCTTATTTAGTAGCAACCCTATTACTTGCTGCTTGAAGAGTAAGCAATGTCACGAATCTCTCCACGAGTGATCCCAATATCTTCCAATTCTTTGTCTGTTAGTCTTGACAATTCTTTGATCGTATATTGAGCTTCATAATATTGTGCTTTCTTTTTTGCAGCTTCTTCCCAAGCCTTCATGAATTTTGATTCCATGAATGAGTCGAAAAGATTAGAGATTACAGAGAAGATCTCATAGATTGGTCTCTGTAAGTAATTGCTTAGTGTCAACACTAATTGTGTCATGTGTGTTTACCTCGTTTTTACCGATTGGAATTATACGAGGACGCATTTCTTCTGGGACGACAATCTTCAAATGAATTGCAAGAATCCCGTCAACTAGATCTGCTCCAGATACTTGAACGTACTCTGACAGCCTAAAAGCGCGTTTGAACTTCTTCGTAGAAATACCACGATGAATGTACTCGCGACCCTTTGATACGTGCTCTCCAGTTACTGTTAGTGATCGATCTTTTACTTCGATTGTAATCTCATCTTGGGAAAATCCCGCCACAGCGAGCTCAATGAGATATTCACTCTCACCAGTCTTCACTATATTGTGTGGGGGATAATGATCGTGTGCCTGTTTTGCGACGCGATCAAGTTCGTCGAAGAGATGATCAAAACCAACAAAAGCTGAACGAGGAAATAAAGTTGTAACGCCTGTCATTTGGACCTCCTATTAAGCAAGGTTACTAATCTGAGCCGGACTATCCGCACTCAAATATATTTATCAGCTACAGCTATTACTTTACGTAATATCCGCTTTTACTTATTGCCGATGTTGTACTTTGGACACAATTCCCACTGATCCTTTTCTTTGTATGGAAGGATCTTGATTTGACGAAGAGGTGCACAATTCAATGGACTTTTTGCTTGAATTGAAACAAGTCCCCAATCACTCATTAACGTAGCAATTGTGTTACGTCTCATGATATCGTTTTCTTCTAAATTAGCTTTTTTGCCATCCAACATAAACAGTTCTTTGAAGTGTACGATAAAGTATCGTCCCTGTTTATGGAGAATATGACAAGACTGATATAGCTTTTTTTCTTTGCGAGATGCTACACCAATGCGCGTTAATGTTTCACGAACCTTAAGAAAATCATCTGGTTCATTAAGAGTCACTTCTAGCATATCTGCTGGTGACCATGTTATTAAATTACTTTCTTGTTCCACCTTTGCTCACCTTCTTTTTTAGTTCTTCTATTTGGTTAGCAGATAGAAGGGTAAGAGCTTGGCGAGCCTTTTCATTACTGTAGCCATAGTACTGTTTTACCACTTCAATATCATTCACTAACTCAGGTTTTTCCCATTTTGAAAATCGCTTACGTTTGCGAATAATATTTATAAGAAAGTGATATTGGAGTTTATTATCAGCGTGATGAAGACGATTCATCTCATTTGCAAGTGCAACGGTGTCGGGGAAGTAAGAAAGTGATCGATTAATAACAAAGCTGTTGTATTGCTTTTCAGCAACATCATCAACCATGATATCATCTTTAGAGTAATTAATGCTTGTCAGATATTCAAACGGATTCATTTGAAATTCACACTAGCCATGATCTCTGTCAAGCATGCAACAGTGTTTAGTTCATGATCAGCGACAAATGCATCCTTATACTGATAATCAGCAAGAATCAATACAAGCTGAGGGATTGATTGAGGCTGGACATGGTCAAACGCCTTGTCATAGAGTCCACGAAAGATTGATACAGTGTCAACATCAATGTGATTGACAACCCATGATCTCATCTTCTTGAAGTCTTTATCCTTCAGAAATTGAAATAGCTGGCTGTACGAATCACCACCACTAGAAACAAGTATCCCAGAATCAATACTGCCACTAATTGAATGTCGTTGAGCTTCATTGATTACCCTTCTCCAATCAGGAGCATGCTTCATAATCAGTTCTGCTAAAACTTTATCCTCATAGTCAACACGTTCAGTATTTAGGATTGTTTGCATCCTCTGCATCATCTGTGCAGCCAACGCAGCCATATCCTTCTTCGACGTGTTAAACTCATAGACCGAGCATCGAGAATGAAGAGGTTCGATGATACGGTTCTTGAAGTTACACGTTAGAATAAACCTGCAGTTGTTAGCAAACTCTTCGATAAATGCTCGAAGAGCTGGCTGAGTTGACTGTGGATTGAGATAATCTGCTTCATCGAGAATAACAACCTTGTATCCTCCTTGTAGTGAGACAGAAGATGCAAACTGTTTGATCTTCCCACGAAGAGTGTCGATGTTTCCTTCTTCGGATCCGTTGACAAGAATGTAGTCAAGACCAAGCTCGTTGCAGAGAGCTTTCGCAACAGTTGTCTTTCCAAGACCTGCCGTTCCAGAGA
>JBMSGX010000279.1:0-2533 GCA_049416285.1 Crocinitomicaceae bacterium
TCAAAATGTCTTTTCTTCAAGGCTTCTACAACCTCTTCACTGTTGTTTCTGATTCTTTGGATCTCTAGCATAACTTCTGCAATTAGCGCTGCGAATTTAGCGATTTACTTGGGTAAAAATAAAAAAAGCGAGTCCAAATGAGACTCGCTTTTCTAATGTTGTTGGTTCACGATTAAGCCTCTGCAGATTCGAATGGAACTACAGATACAAATGAACGATTGTTTTTCTTTTTACGGAATTCTACTACACCGTCAGTAAGAGCAAACAAAGTATGGTCTTTACCAATACCTACGTTTTCTCCCGGGTGGTGCTGAGTTCCTCTCTGACGAACGATGATGTTACCTGCGATAGCAGCTTGTCCACCAAAGATCTTAACTCCTAGTCGTTTACTTTCTGATTCACGACCGTTTTTCGAACTACCTACTCCTTTCTTATGTGCCATTTTGTTAAAATTTTATCTCCAATCAGATTGGAGGAAGTTCTTATCCTTTAATTGTTTTAATAGTTATAGCAGTAAAAGACTGGCGGTGACCATTCTTTTTTCTGTAACCTTTTCTTCTTTTCTTTCTAAAGACGATTACTTTATCACCTTTAACGTGCTCGTTTACTTCTGCAGTAACTTTAGCACCTTCTATAGCCGGGGCGCCAAGAGAAACCTTTTTACCATCGTCAATCAAAAGAACGTCGTTGAATTCAACTTTTTTACCTTCTTCTGCATCCAAACGGTGTACAAAGATCTTCTGGTCTTTTTGCACTTTGAACTGCTGCCCTGCTATCTCTACAATTGCGTACATAATAGCGTATTTAAATATTAAATGTTACCAAAAATTGGACGACAAAGATATCGCTTTTTCCTTAGAAACAAATGTTTTGAACAAATAATTTGTGGATTAAGCTGTTTTTTTTCTTCCCAGGACGTTTGCAACGTAGATCCCGGACAAAACAATTCCCATCGAGATGAATTGCATTGCGTTTAGTTTTTCGTTGAATATTAGCCCGATCAGTGCCGCGAATATTGGGATCAAATAAGTAACACTACTGGAGAAGAGTAACGAAGATCTCGCGATCAATACGCTAAATATGAATACAGCAAATGCGGTTCCGACGACGCTGAGAACAGTGATGTAGGTAAGTCCGGTTAATGCGTGTTCAGAAACCTTAAATACAGAGGCAGTGTTTGTAATCAAAACGAGTATTAGACTCGGGATAAGAACCAGTGAAAAAGCCATTGATGTTATCTCAAGTCCTTTTACGTGTGAGAGCTTGAATTTGATTGTGTTCATGCTGATGGCATAACATAGCGTTGCGAGTATAACGGAGCCGATATGAATAAAGCTCGCATTTATATCCGTTTGCTCACCGGAGAGAGAAAGTGATGTTATACCTATCGTTCCGATGACTAATCCAATGATCTGATAGTTGTTTAGGCGATTCTTGAAAAATGCAAAGCCAATGATGATCGTGAAGATGGGAGTAAAGCTATTAAGCATCCCTGTGTATCCGGATGACAGTCCTGTCTCGGCGTAGGTAAACAGGAATGCCGGGAAAAAGTTTCCACATAGACCAACAATTGCTAGTGGGAGAAGGTCTTTGGTGTTTTTCAAGTTTCGAAAAGACTTCAACGACCAAGGTAAAAGAACAAGACCGGCAATCGATATACGTAGCGCTGCGACTTGATTGCTACTAAAGATCGTTTCATGCGACTCTGTGTACATGCCAAGCTTCATAAGGATGAAAGAGCTCCCCCAAATTGAGGAGAGTCCAATAAGTATGATCCAGTTCAGCCAATTGATTTGCATGCAGCAAAACTAAGCTAAAATTCATTGTGAATAACGGCAAGACTCATTGTGGATAACCTCGAAGTTTTCAACAATTGAATTAAAATATCCCACAATTTACCACTATTATCTAAAAAGCTATAAAAGCCTATGAATAGGATATAAAGAGAATATTAGTTGAAACCTTTTCTCTATATTAGCGTTTAGAATTATTAACAATATAAAATTGAGTGGTAAAAAGTGGTAAATATCGACTAATTTTACCCATTAATTAATTGCCATGGTTGGCCTAGTTGGAGAATTTGAAGTGAAATTGGACGCGAAAGGGCGTTTCTTGTTCCCTTCCGGATTACGGAAGCAATTACCTCCTGCTGCCCAACGAGATTTTATGTTGAATAAAGGCTTCGAAGAGTGTTTGACACTTTTTCCTCTCTCAGAATGGGAGAAGTTGAGTGCTAAGCTTTCAAAAATGAACCTGTTCAAACCGAAGAACCGAATGTTCTATCGTTTGTTTCATCAGGGTGCGAAGCTTATTAGTCTTGATAAAGCGGGTAGAGTTTTGATTCCAGTTGCTCATATGGAAAGAGTGGGCTTAAAGCAAGAGGTGATGCTGATTGCTTACAATGATCGTATTGAGATCTGGGACAAGGCTAAGTACTTCGAGATGATCGACGGATCCATGGCGAATTTTGCTGATTTAGCAGAAGAAGTAATGGGTGAGCTCGGTGAGTCAGACGAATAGAAAATATCATGTT
>JBMSGX010000280.1:0-2529 GCA_049416285.1 Crocinitomicaceae bacterium
AACTGCCAAAAAACGTCCTATTGTTTGATTCAACGGGCAAACTTACGTTGCAGGAATTGATCACTATGATCGGTGGAGCAAATGGACTTGTGGCTTGCTCAACGGGACCATTGCATATAGCTGGTATTCTAGATCGAAAGGCCATCGGGATCTTTTCTCCGCGCAAGCCAATCCACCCAGGAAGGTGGCAACCTCTAGGAAACGAATCGAAGGCGTTAGTGTTTGATCAGGAGTGCCCGAATTGTAAAAAGGGAGAAGACTGTGGGTGCCTGGAAGATATTTCCGTTAAGACTGTATTGAGCGAATTGTTGTAAATTTCGTTATCACACACTGGGTTATATACTTGAATTTGATCGTCTCGCTTTCAGCCGGGATATTATCATGGGGTTTCGCTGATCGCATCGAAGCAGATCATTCAATTTTGTATGGAATATTTGTCTTTTTTGGAACGCTTTCCGTTTATAACCTTCAGCGATTATTTAAGGTTTCACAAGCTTCTATATTGACACCTTGGTTGGCCTGGGTCAAAGAAAACAGAAAATTAGTAATTACCATTTCGGTATTGTCGTGTGGCGCTACTCTAACTGCGCTATGGCTTATTTACCCCGATGAGGTGTTATCTATTGCTGTTCTTACTGTTGCTGGAGTTTTTGGTTTATTCTATGTTGTACGGATCAAAGGAAAAAACCTTAGAGCTATTCCCTTTTTTAAGATTCATGCGATCTCGATTACATGGTCATTGCTGATAGCCGTTTTCCCGTTGATCAATGAAGGTGATGTTGATATGGTATTGCCGGTGTTCCTTGCTCACTATATTTACACGTTAGCGGTAACAATCCCCTTCGATATTAGGGACCTCAAATACGATGATATAACGTATAAAACAATACCGCAGATGTTAGGAGTAAATGGAGCAAAATGGCTTGCATTGCTGCTACTTGCCGGATATATCGTGCTGATGTACTTTGTCTATCCTGAGCTGATATTCTCTCCTTGGTTTTGGACAGTGATGTTGGTAACAGCAGGGTTGGTAATGGCGGTAAACGAAAAAGTATCAGACTGGTATTGCGCAGGATTAATAGACGGTTCAATAGGCTTGTTGGGACTGGTATACCTGCTGGCTTAAGCAAAAAGCTCTTTAACAACCTCGGTGATCTTGCCGCAAAGTACAAGTTCAATTTTGTAATCCTTTTGCTTGATCCCTTTATTGTATTTGGATAAAATAATCTTCTCAAAACCAAGTTTTTCAGCTTCTTTAATGCGCTGATCGATACGACTCACAGGACGAACCTCTCCAGACAGTCCGATTTCACCACTCATAGCGATCTTACCACTGATGGGTACGTCAACATTAGAAGAAAGAACAGCGGCAACTACAGCTAGATCAATTGCAGGGTCGTCTACTTTAATACCACCGGCGATATTGAGGAAAACATCCTTCGCTCCGAGCTTGAAGCCACATCTTTTTTCCATCACAGCTAAAAGCATATTTAAGCGCTTACTGTCAAAACCGGTGGATGTGCGCTGAGGTGTTCCGTATGCTGCCGTGCTTACCAATCCTTGCACTTCGATAAGCATAGGTCGCATTCCCTCCATGGTTGCGGCAATAGAAATACCGCTTAGCGATTCATCCGTATTTGGAATTAAGATCTCAGATGGATTTTCAACAGGTCTTAAACCTGATTCAAGCATCTCGTATATACCAAGCTCATTCGTACTTCCAAATCTGTTTTTAAGTGATCTTAAAAGTCTGTATAAATGATTTCGGTCCCCTTCGAATTGAAGAACAGTGTCTACCATATGCTCCAATACTTTTGGTCCCGCAAGTCCCCCTTCTTTTGTAATGTGTCCGATCAGGAATACAGGAACATTCGTCTGCTTTGCATAACGCAGAAGCTGTGCTGTACATTCACGAACTTGAGAGATACTTCCAGGTGAACTTTCTATCTGCGAGGAGAAAAGTGTTTGAATGGAATCAATGATCAAAAGGTTGGGTTGAATCGATTCGGCTTGCGTAAATATATTCTGGACGTTTGTCTCAGTGAGAATAAAACATCCTTCATTCTTAACACCAATGCGTTCAGCACGCATTTTAATTTGCTGTTCACTTTCCTCACCGGAAACATAGAGTACTTTAAGTTGACTGTTGGTGATTGCTATCTGAAGTAGCAACGTAGATTTACCAATACCAGGCTCCCCGCCAAAAAGGATAAGCGATCCGGGGATCAGTCCTCCACCGAGTACACGGTTCAGTTCATTGTCTGCTAAGGGCACTCTAGCATGTGCTTCTTTTTTGATGCTGTTGATCTCTTGAGGAGTGCTTCCTCCTTTGGACTTCGAAAAGGCAACAACTTGTGGTATATCTTTTTGAATAACCTCTTCTACAAATGTGTTCCATTCATTGCAAGAAGGACATTTCCCTAGCCATTTAGGGGTTTCGTACCCACAGTTTTGACAGAAATATGCTGATTTTACTTTTTTAGCCATGCTCAGAGTTCAAGGCTAAAAATAATGGAATTCTATGACCTA
>JBMSGX010000281.1:0-2519 GCA_049416285.1 Crocinitomicaceae bacterium
ATAGATCAAGCCATAGTGTTCTACAAAGTTTTGATTCTTTTCAGGCATTGGACGGCAATAAGTCACACCAGACTCCATCCCTTTGCGCGCTTCATCTCTCCATTTCTCAATGTTATCGATAAAGTCTTGACCAAACGTGTCTAGGAACTGATAATATCTCTCTTCAGGGTCCTGACTCGCCGTTTCTGAGAACTTACGTACTTGGTTTATGTTGTTGCGCTCGAAATCCAGTCTCCAGTAGTACATTGCTTCATCATTGAGGATCTGATAGTAATCGTGTCCCATTAAGCCGTTTGGCATTCTTGGGTCGTAGATAGCTGTATCTCCTGAAGGATAATTGAATACAACAACATCATATCTGCTTACATCGCTGAAACCTGGAAGTCTTGTGTAGTTTGATTTCTCCAAAGAGGTATATGACTTCACATTAACCCATGGCACAGTGTTGTGTACCAATGGGTAGGATAGAGGTGTTACAGGAACTTTAGGTCCGTAAGCCAGCTTATTTACAAATAAGAAATCACCAACTAGTAAAGTTTTCTCCATTGATCCTGTAGGAATCTGGAAGGGTTCGAATACATACGTACGAATAATACTTGCGGCAACTAAAGCGAAAACCAGTGAGTCTCCCCATTCTTTCACTTTCGACTTCTTTCCGGGCTGATGTCTCGTAACTGCATCGATACTTAATGCGATCACATGCCCTATAACAGGTAGAGATAAGAAGAGTACAAGGTGATCTCCCCATTCTCTTTCAGACATTTCTTTGCTGTTTGCCCAGTTCGTCTCAGGAAGCATTTTGTCTCCTGATGTGGCGATCTTCGCAGTAACGATATAAGGGAAAAAGATTCCCTGGAAGGTGTCGAGTAGAGAAAAGTATCCAAATCTCCTGATGTAACTTACGTTCAGAGCGGCCAACATAACTAGGTGGACACCTGGGAATACGAGTAATAACGACCAAAATGGTTTAGAACAGAATACCTTGTAAGCAACAAAGTAGTTGTAACCGGGAATTAACGCTTCCCATGATTTTCTTCCAGCAAGTTCAAAGCTTTTCCACCACATTGCAAGGTAAGGGTGCGCTAATAGGAAGAGATAAAAATATAATACGTTCATAGTCTAAAATTTGATCACATCTTGCATTGTGTAGATTCCTTTCTTGTTCACCAGCCATTCTGCAGCAATTACGGCGCCAAGAGCGAAACCTTTACGATTGAATGCAGTGTGCTTGATCTCGATCTCATCGATCTCAGATGCATATTTAATGATATGTGTTCCCGGAACATCTTTCTTTCGGAATGAAGTGACTCCGACCTGTCCAGGTTTTACGTTTGGTGCTTGTTCTTCTTCATGCACCCATGAATTCAAGTTTTCGTTTTCGAATAAAAGATCATTCGCAAGGCTAACCGCTGTTCCACTCGGAGCATCCAGTTTTTGCGTGTGGTGAATCTCTTCAATCGCTACGTCATAATCGTTATGGCTTGACATCAACTTAGCCAACCTTCGATTGATATCGAAGAAAATATTGACTCCTACACTAAAATTCGAGGCGTAGAGTAGACTTCCCTTCCGCTCAAGGACCAACTCTTTCACATAGTCTAATTGATCATTCCATGCGGTAGTTCCTACGATAACGGGTACATCATTAGCAATACAATGTTCGATATGTTTGATTACAAAACCTGGTGTGGAGAATTCTATCGCGATGTCAGTGTTTGAGAGATCAGCTTTTTCTATTGGGTGAGTACTACTGATTTTCTCAGTTATCCTATGTCCTCTGGAGATCGCAATTTCTTCGATTACTTTCCCCATTTTCCCATATCCAATAAGCGCAATGTTCATCTTTCTTTCAGCTTTCAAGCAAATTTAAAGTTTTACCTATCTGACGCAAGTCATTTAACGAAAATTAAGACTTACGCCGATTCCTGGAGCGCTCGCTTGAAGTAAACGCGGCTCTATATTGATGCTAAGATCTTCGGACACATCAAAACTCACGAAGTGTGCTTCAACCCCTGCATCCGCCAGCTGGAATAGGTAAACAGCTCCAACTGCCAAGATCGATAAGTCTCGCCAGTTTAGGTATTGGTTGTATAATGTAAGTACTCCGTAATCGTCGTATGCGATCCAGTTTGGATCATTTCTAAATCCGAATTCTTCTCTGAATTCGTATTCTCTTCTCAAGGAGAGCTGCTGCTGTTGATTGGAGACCAAAAAGTAACCGGCAGCCCCCAGTCCAGCATAGATCAGCGGAACTTTCCAAAAGGCTTTCTTTTTGCCTTTGGGCATGGCAATATGATTGTATACCTGACCCGCGCCTGGCACAACAGCAGAAAGAATGATCGCTTTGCGAACGGAATGTGTTTTTGTACTATCCACAGAAGTGGAATCGTTTGCACTAAGAAATAGCGGGGTAAATAGGATAAATAGAATAAGCAGTTTACGCATTACTTCTTAAGCAATTCCATGATCCTGTTTAAATCCATCTCAGAGCTGAATGATACAACGATCTTGCCCGATCC
>JBMSGX010000282.1:0-2511 GCA_049416285.1 Crocinitomicaceae bacterium
CACGCGTTACAGAAGATGTGTGATGTTTACGCCACTGATTTTCGTATCCTTTTCTATCATGATACAATAGTTTTGATCCTTCCTTGTTCCATACAGCAGATTCGGCTGGAGTAGTTAACACCTGATTCAACTTACCCTCAGCATTTACTGAATAGAGCTCATTCAAAGCTCCTGAAGGAAATTGACTGTTGCTAGCTGCATCCAATCGACTTGAGCTAAAAAGAATGTTTCCATTTTGATCGATGGAGCTTGGCGTGTCACCAGAAGAGTTGAATGTCAAGCGCGTTGCTGTTCCACCTTCTGCCGGCATCGTGTAGATATCGTAATTCCCGTGTCTGTTCGAAGCAAACGCGATCGATTTTCCATCTGGCGCCCATACTGCCATGAAATCATGGTCTTGGTGGGTTGTCAATGGACGTGCCAGTCCACCGCGAGCATCTACTGTGTAGATATCGCCTTTATAATTAAAGACAAGCGTATTCCCGTCTGGTGATATTGCAGGATAACGCAACCATAATGGAGTTTGCGCAAATAGTGTGTTAACTCCTAAAAGGAATGTTAGGGAGAAAATCAGTTTCATGTTCGTGAGTTTATAGTTTGTTTTAGACCGTTAGTCTTAAGCACCCACTAAGCTAATAAAACTGAGGAAATTTGAGGTATTTGAATACTGTTAATCTGTTTGAATTATCTAACGATTGATATCCATTGTGCTGTCACTCTGAGGAGCCTCTTCATGCTTCTTGAATGTCCCCAGAGCATAATCTCCTAGGCTGTTGGTAATTCCCCACCAGAGGTTTTCATTGCGATAGTGATGGAACAGGTGTGCCTTTTTGAGGTTTTTAGACCAGCTGGTAATGGGTTTGTATTCAGCAACGTGATGCCCGAGGTGCACCCATTCATAATAGATATAGTATGCTACAACAGCACTGGTATACATTAAGGCTATATCCAAACGGAAAGTGATCAGGTAAGCCATTACAAACATGGAAACAAAAAGTCCAATGGAGAACGTGATCGGTGCGAAGATCAATTTAATGTTGTTTGGGTCTTCATGGTGTCCATAGTGGAGAATATACATTCCATTTCGAATAAATTCAGGTAGTTTGGGCGCCATTCCAAAGCCGATCTTTGCACGTCCGTTTTCAATGGACAAAACTTTGTAGCGCGACTTTTCATAATCAACAGAATCTCCCGGTTTTGTATTACCTAGCTCATCTACATCCACTTCTTTAAACTTTCCGATCTTCAGGTGCAGAATATACTTATGCGCAAACCACTCAAAGAAGGGCGCCAACCCGATAGGAATTAGCATAACCCACCAGAAATCCTGAAAGACGTTTCCGTAACGAGAACCGGTGTAGATCAGCAGCGCCGCCAAAATGAGAATATACAGCCATATCGCTGGATGCGAGAAGAAATGCTTAAGCATTGTTTTCATGTGGATAGGTTTAAAAAGTTAGGTTCGGTAAAATTATGAATTTGGAATGAGGAATGTTGAATGTTGAAGGATGAATTTTTAGTTAAGCAACATCATTGTAAAGTGAAATAAATCGGTAACATTGCTCTACTCCTCACCTTCTTATCGCCACACGATCCGGGCTCCCATGGAGGCATGCTGTAGATCAACCGTTTTGCTTCAACATCAAGTGACCTGGCGACACCACGCATCACTTTCACATCCGACACAGTTCCATCCGCTTCAATAATAAACTGCAAGTAGATCTTCCCCTGCTCTCCCAGTTCAATGGCAATTTCCGGATAACGGATATTGTCCCGTACGAACTTATGCATGGCATGATAACCTCCGGGAAACTGGGCTTGAATCATGTTTTCACACCCTGGCTCAACACCTAAATAAACGTTGGTATCTGCTCCGGTTTGGATCAGCTTTGCCATGATGGCCTTATCGCGTTCCCTGAATTTCGTGAGCATTGCTGAATAATTAGGGACAGGTGTTAATTTGACATTAATTAAAACCTCTTCGGAATTCAATTCCTCCTTGTAAGCATAATAATAGTTCCGTCGGAAATTTCCAGAAGTATCACTAAAGACAATCTGAGCATATTTCAGTTTTCCTTTCCAGGAATATGTCGCTTGTCCGCTGGAATCAGAATGACATTCAAAAAGTGTAGACTTCTTTCCACGGATCTCAATATGAATATTTGCGAGTGGTTCCTTGGTCTCGTAACTGAGCACCTTAATTTTCATTGTATGGTCCTTCTTGGCAAACGACACTGACGTTAAAGCCAGCAGCAACAATAGAAGGAAGTTCCGCATGATTTAAGGAAGTTTAATCCAGTTCTTTAATGTTCTTACCAGCTTTCATTGCCGCAACTACCTCATCGTGTGTTTTCTTTTGACCTGCTAAACCTTCTGATTCATCAATCATTTCTGAGATCTCTTTTCCGAGAGCGATTGCATCCTTTTTCTTACCAATAACATAGAGAATTCTCATCTTCGTGTCGAGGTTATTATAGTCAGCTTCCAGCTCAACTGAACGATTGACAAGAT
>JBMSGX010000283.1:0-2501 GCA_049416285.1 Crocinitomicaceae bacterium
CTTTTTAAAACCCCGTTCTAGAAATAGATCGGGGTTTTTTCGTTTAGTATGCTTTGATACTGAATCTAGCTGGTTGATTAGGTCCGCTGATATTACGTTACCATAATTCATTATCCCTTTAAAGTAGATTATGCATAAATGTTTATTTACTTAAACAAAATTCCCATACTGAGAAAAAATCTCTCATTATGGGAATAAACAGGGTGAGGCCAATCCCGTAATTATTTGATACATAAGGTGTAAGCATTTTTGGACTTATCCTTGTTCAGTCACAGGTTATAGTACAAATTACAATAAATATCAAAAAATCTAAAGAATGAAAACTGTAGAAATTAGGACATTTTTGTCCGGAAGTAGGGTGTTGGCTTCGCTAATGCTCTTGCTGTCATTTACGAACCATTTGAACGCACAATGTCTTTCGAACGATCTCATTGAAGACCCTGATGATTTTCAATGGACTTACCATCCCGTAAGTGCTACAAACCCTGAAGCTTATTATAGCGGAACTATGGAAGTGGGTGAAACTACGATCACTTTCAATAACGGGGAAACGTTAACAACAAGAGCGTATCGTCAAAAAGGCTTCACTTATTCTATTCCAGGTCCCACTCTCCGAATGACGCCAGGTAATAAATATGTCTTGAGCCTTCATAATCTCTTGCCATACGAGGCGAAGAGTATGTCGATGAATGTATTCAAAGACCCAAATGTTGTGAATCTGCATACACATGGATTACACATTTCCGGAGAATCTCCTGGAGACGATGTGCACCGATCTTTTGAAGGAGGTCGAGGCGGTGATTTTGTTTATGACATTCCCGCTGATCACATGGGAGGTACATTTTGGTATCATGCACACCACCATGGGTCGACCACATTACAGGTTTCGGGGGGTATGCTCGGAATGATAGTAATAGATGACAGTAATGACAATATACCGGCTCCTGTTGCCGCTATGGAAGAAAGAATATTCCAAATGGCAATGATCGATCCTACAGTGGCCGGATTGGGAGGTGATCAGCTAATTTCAGGTTCGATGTCTGGAATGCGTTGGACAGTAAATGGTATAATCGGAGGAGAGATTTGCATGCCGCCAAATACATGGCAGCATTGGAGAGTGTCGGTAGCTGACCCTATGGCAATGCTCAGGGATCTAACCTTTGGTCCTGAGTGCGAGGTAATGGTGCTGGCAAGAGATGGCGTTTGGAGAACAGTGGCACCCAAAGACCTACCCTCTAATTCTCTTCAATTAACTGGAGCCTCAAGAGCAGATTTCGCAATTCGTGCGAGTGCAAATTCCACAGTGAAAATGGGGAATATGACAATTGCGACAATATCTGTCAATGGTACACCTGATTTGGGACCTCATCCGTTTGATGTTGACGGAGTATCACAATGGTCTGCTTCAAGACCAACTTATTTGAGAGACTTACGGAACGAAACAAATGTAAACACAGAAAGTATCTCAATGGGAGCAAGAACCGTGAATGGTTCTAAGTTTGATCATATGGTTCCGAATTTAAGCCTACCAACAACTGATGTGCAGGAATGGAGCTTGTCAGGTAATGTGAGGCACCCTTTCCACTTGCACATTTATCATGTTCAGGCGTTAGTTGATGATCGAGATTTTGAGGCCGGTGAGTTTTATGACGTAGTGGCATCCCAAATGGATGTGCGCTTTGATTTGAATGCATCAACGACAACTACGTTCAGTGGTCATACGATAATGCACTGTCACGTATTAGAACATGAGGATCAAGGTGCAATGGGTTGGCTTAATGTTATAGGGGGAGAAGGTCCTCCAACTTTCCCTTTAGACACTGATTCTACGGTTAGCTTTGGAGAATATTATATTCTCGATAATGGAACCGGAAACCAAAACCAGGCACCCCAGCCTGCATCAAATCTTCAGGCGAATGCTTTATCATCAAATTCAATAGAGCTAAACTGGGTGGATAACTCTTCGAATGAAGATGGGTTCAAAATAGAAAGATCTTTAGATGGGTCCAATTTTAGTACAATTGCCACAGTTGGCCCAGATGTCGTAGACTTCACGGATAACAATGTAAATGCTGCCACAACCTATTATTATAGAGTGATTGCTTTCAATTCTATAGGTGATGCAACTACTTCAAATGTTGCAAATGCTACGACTCCACCAATTGCAAATGGTGGAACAATGCATGTTGATAACATTGCTGTTACAAGAGAAGCATTAAATGGTAATAGGTTCCGCGGTGTAGCAACAGTAACAGTTGTTGATCAGAATTTTAATCCCGTTTCAGGAGCCAATGTGAATGGTGTTTTTTCAGGTCCAAATGCAACAATCGCATCTGGTTTAACTGATCAGAACGGTCAAGTAACGATGAATTCTCAGGGAACAAAAAATGCAAATTCAGACTGGTGTTTTGAAGTTCTTGATATTCAACTTGCGGGTTCATCTTATGATGCTGCGTCAAACTTAATGACAATAGGATGTGAAGGTGGTTCCGGAGCAAAGA
>JBMSGX010000284.1:0-2495 GCA_049416285.1 Crocinitomicaceae bacterium
TGTTTTATTGAATGGATCATCATTTCTGAAAAGAATCGGTGAGAAGAATGCTCCCCTCTCCTTATCCGCTCCAACAACTTCAAAATTGTCAAGATCTCCAAAAACAACCTCCTGCGATACGGCAAGCTTCTCAACATTTTCGCGCACACGATCAACCTGTATCCTCGTAGCTAATGCTCCCATTCGAACACCGTCAACGCTTGGGTCTCCTATCTGGGTTGTTGCTAATCTGCCAGCAACTGCCTGCTGCACCTCATCAATATATTTTTCCGGTACCAGAATTCGACGTACGGCTGTACATTTCTGGCCTGCCTTAACCGTGATTTCCTTTGTTACTTCTTTTACGAATAAGTTAAACTCTTCAGTTGACGGATCAGCCTTCATACCAAGTACACTTGCATTCAATGAATCGGCCTCTAAGTTAAATGGCACACTGCGTTGTGTGATATGCTCCATACCTTTGAGCTTCAACCCTGTGTGAGCGCTTCCTGTAAACGTAACTATATCTTCCGAATCAACATGGTCAATGATGCCTCTCCCAAGTCCACAAACAAGTTGAAGTGATCCTTCTGGTAAGATCTTCGAATCAATGATGTCGCGCACCATTACTTCAGTTAGGTAACAGGTGTATTCTGATGGTTTCACAATAGCAGGAACACCGGCCATCAAATTCACAGCGATCTTTTCAAGCATACCCCAGATCGGAAAGTTAAAGGCATTAATATGCACAACAACACCCTGCTTTGGAACCATGATGTGATGTCCTATAAACGTTCCACCTTTAGAAAGAGGAGCAGCATCTCCATCAACATAGTACGGCAAGTCAGGAAACTGTCTTCGTAACGATGCATTGGCAAACAAGTTACCAATTCCTCCCTCTATATCGATCCATGAATCCACCTTTGTGGCACCTGTCCAGGCACTTACTTTATAGTAAATCTCTTTCTTCGTAAGTAAGTGAAGTGCCAATGCCTTGAGCATTCTCCCACGCTCCTGAAAAGTCATCTTACGTAATGCAGGACCTCCAATTCTACGTCCATATTCTAGAATTGCATTGTAATCAAAACCTGCACTTGAGGTTTCACCGATCTGCTCTCCTGTGATAGCATTATATAGCTTGGTTTCAATTCCGTCGCCATCTATCCATTCCCCTTGAACATAACTTTGATATCGCTGCATATTATTTGTGATTTTCGAAGCCTAAAGATAACCATAATTGAGCGAGTTCAAAACCTAAATTAAATAGTCTAGATTGCGAAAAACGATAATTAAATTTAGTAAAACGACTAACTTAATTATTCGTAAATTAGATGGTTAATGAAACGAATTATTTTACTGACTTTATTGGTGTTTACTATGAATACTAATGCACAAACTGACAGCAATGTGATTTTAGTAATCCATGGAGGTGCAGGTACAATCCTGAAAAAAAACATGACACCAGAAAAGGAGGAAGCATATCGATCAAAACTGAAAGAGGCTTTGCAGGCTGGCTATGCTGTAATATTAAACAATGGAACTTCTTCAGATGCTGTGGTGGCAGCAATAAATATTATGGAAGACTCACCGCTTTTCAATGCTGGTAAAGGTTCTGTATACACAAACGACGAAAGACAAGAAATGGATGCCTCCATCATGCGCGGGTCTGACTTAAATGCTGGTGCAGTTGCAGGAGTTCAAACGATAAAAAATCCAATCAACGCTGCTCTATATGTGATGGAAAAATCAGAACATGTGTTACTTACGGGAGCGGGTGCACAGGAATTTGCGGAGAAAAATAACGTAGAGATCGTTGACACCTCATACTTTAGAAGTGAGGTTCGATTAAAACAGCTAAAGCGTGTTCAAGATAAAGAAAAAATGATTTTAGATCATGACAGTGACAGAGGTGCTGTTGATTCATCTGAGGATGAATTCAATATTGATTACATAGAAGACAAAAAGTTCGGTACTGTAGGGGCTGTCGCTCTGGATAAAGCAGGTAATTTGTGCGCCGGAACTTCCACCGGAGGAATGACTAACAAGCGCTATAGTCGTGTTGGAGATTCTCCAATTATTGGAGCCGGAACCTATGCAAATAATGAAACCTGCGGAGTATCATGCACAGGGCATGGTGAGTTCTTTATTCGCAATGTTGTAGCCTATGATGTTAGTGCTTTGATGGAATACGCAAAAATGACAGTCAGCCAAGCTGGGAATGAAGTCATTCGGAAGCAATCTATGATCGGAGGAAAAGGTGGACTAATCGCGTTAGATAGAAATGGTAATGTTTCCATGCCTTTTAATACTGCAGGGATGTATAGAGGTTATGTGAATGTAAATGGAGAAATACGCATATTTATTTACGAAAAGGAATAACACACTTAAATTACTACCTGAAATTCATCTGCGTTTTCGGCAATAAAATTCAAGGTATCTTTGATCTCATTCAAATCAAATGAAGTAACCAGTTTTGTTCTATGCTCTTTAAAGTGGGCAATTCCTTTGAAATAATT
>JBMSGX010000285.1:0-2488 GCA_049416285.1 Crocinitomicaceae bacterium
TATCTCCCCAATAGCATACAGCAGGTACTTGCTGAACTTATTGTCTGTTAGAAGGCGTTGGCGGAGTTGGCGGAAGAAGCGGAGCATAGTTACTAATTACTTCAATTAAATTTAATGACTATACTCCTGTTCAATTAATACAATCAATTCTTCGGCTCTTGATATTAGTCTGGGATATTCGTCATTTATTCTTATGCTCAGAGCATTCTGAATTATTTTTAACCTATTACCAATTTTATTGTAAAGAACGGGTTCCATTGACAATAACTTGAGATCGAGCAAATTCGCCTGAAAATATGCCGGATTCTGTAACCTCATCTCCCTAGGCTTTTTTAGAAGTGTAAGAGTAGAGTCAATATCATAGTAATTAGCATAATTATAATTGATAGCATCCATTAATAATTGTTCGGCGATATCACTTCTTGAATAATCATTTAAATAATCCTGTTCTAAATGTTCAGTTAAGGTGTAGTAATTATTAAGCTTTAGTTTTAATGAATCGTCTTCTATAAAATTAATTGTTCCAGAACTATTCATTTCATTGAAAGTGGCCTTATACCATTCCGAAGGTCTGTATCGAAACCCATTCTTCGTCATCAAAAAAAGGTCCAAATTATTAAATTCATTAACACCATTAATCCTTACATATTCAAGAAACATATCTATCTTTTCAAGACCCACAGACATTTGATTCATGGTCATTTTTGCAATCCGAATATTGTTTTTCAAATCATTGATCAAAGAAGAACTGTAGGTCCTAAGTGCAATCTGTTCTTTTCTATTCTCATTCCAGTTGTTCACCTGCAACGCAATCAATATCCCAATGACCACCAACAATATCTCCCCAACCGCATAAAGCAGGTACTTGCTGAACTTGTTGTCAGTTAGGAGTCTTTGGCGGATTTGTCGGAAGAATCGGAGCATTATTATTTTATTCAGATAGGATATTTATATAAGAAATGATTTCCTCTTTTAAATCATCCAATCGCATCATCCTGCGGTCAATACTGCCCAAAGCATTAAAAGATCTGCCCAGTTCCCCTGTAAGATAATATTCAAATTCTGGTCTATCCAGTATGTCTCTTAAATTGATTGGCAGGTTGCGTTTATCCTTGATAGCCGAAACGAATTCATAAAACTCCTTAAGATCATCCAGTTCTGAAGTTATCATGTAAACACCACTTTCTTCAGTCATGTAATTTTCCGGATATTTAGACATCATTGGCTCCAGTGAAGATTCGAGCCACCGCATAGTGGCTTCAAGTATACCATTGAGTTCTTCAATGTCTGCGTAAAACTGGTTGAGGTTTTTAAGAACATCCTTATTTCTGAAATTTGCAAAAGCACCAGAACTCTTTGCAGCCTCATAGGTAGCATTATAGCTTACAGAAAGGGGGCCGATATATAGTGGCTGTATTCGCTTACCTATTTCCTCCGCGTCCACATTTCCTTCAGGGCTCCTAATCTTGCCAAGCAGCCAACCGGCCTGCTCGATCCTGTTTTTATAAAAAATGGTGAGCCCCTCCAATTTTAGGCTGTCCTTTTTAAAATCATTGAGAATGTCTTCGTAGAATCCCCGTTCTACCCTTAAGTTATTGACTTCTTCATTCCAATTGTTGATTTGCAGCGCTATCAAAATTCCAATGACAACCAGCAGTATCTCTCCGATAGCATATCTGGAATACTGAAAAAACTTATTGTCCTTTGCGAGTTGTTTGCGGATGCGATTAAAGAAGCGTGGCATAGGTTGGTTGATTATTCATCAAATTACAAAGTTGGCCAATTATATAAATCAGGCTTTTCAAAATGGACCTCTATTACTTACTCCAATAGTCTAACTCCTCTTCTATCATCCTTGTAAGATTTAAGCGACTTTCTCTTCCAAGCTCATGAAGGTTAATTTGTTCCGTTCGGTTTGAAATCATGGTTTTTAAGATATGCTTATACGCAGATGACTCTCGAAGTTTCTCATAATCTAAAGGCTTCATGGAACCGGAAAACTCATAGGAGTTAAACCAACCGACCAGCAAAGGCGCAACGGTTCCGTAAAAGTATTCCTCCTGACGACCAGAAAATCTTTCAAGAAAAGTCCATTCATATATATCTCCCAATGTTTTGCGAATCGAATCATTTGAAATTAAATGCAAACCATATGATTTCAAACTCTCATAGGCGTCATTTGTCAGTGAAGGGTGAAACCAAAACAGGGCTCTGGAAAAATGAACATCTAAAGAATCATGATAAGGAAGGGAAGACTCTAAATAATTTAAAATAAGTTGGGACGATTGACGTGCTTTTTTGTTTTCATCAATTGCCCTATCCAGGTATTGAATGTTGTTTTTAATTGAAGCATCGAGTTCCCGGAGCATTTTTTGCTCGAACAGCTTCTCTTTCCTGTTTTCATTCCAATTATTGACCTGCAAGGCAATCAAAATCCCAATGACCACCAACAATATCTCCCCAACCGCATAAAGCAGGTACTTGCTGA
>JBMSGX010000286.1:0-2439 GCA_049416285.1 Crocinitomicaceae bacterium
GATCAGGATATTGATCTAACAACGGCAACAGCAGCGGCGGCAACATTCTATGCAAAATGGGATATCGAAGCTGATTATGACTATTGCCAATTTCAGGTATCTACAAATGGAGGAGCAACTTGGATCGGTCAATGTGGTAACTATACTGTTGAAGGTACGAGCACTCAATGGAATGGGAGTGTTCAGCCAGATGGAGAGCCAGTTTACGAAGGTATTTCTGATTGGGTATTCGAAGAGATTAGCTTGAGTGATTACCTAGGGCAAACAATTCGTGTGCGCTTTGTTATGGAAGCGGATGGAGGAGTTACTGAGGATGGATTCTACTTTGATGACTTCTCAATCTCTTACAATGATGCATCAGCGCCAACTACGCCGACGGCGAACTTTACAATGTCAACTAGCGCAGTTTGTGAAGGTGATCAAGTAAGCTTCAACGATATGTCTACAGGAGGTCCTGATTCATGGGCGTGGGATTTCGGAGATGGAAACAGCTCAACGATGCAGTCTCCAATTCATACTTATGCAACGGCAGGAACTTACACTGTGTCATTGACATCTACAAATACTGCGGGTAGTGATACATACACACAAAGTATTACTGTTGGGGCACCTAACAGTAGTTCTCAATCTTTGACGATATGCCAGGGTGAGTCTGTGGTTGTTGGTTCATCCACGTACACAACTGCAGGAACGTATACTGACGTCCTAGCGAACTTTACTGGTTGCGACAGTACTGTTACGACAACAATTACAGTTGACCCGCTTCCAACGGTTGCAATGACTGTAGGGCAGGATACTCTTTGTAATTATAACGATCCAATTCAATTGCAAGGAACCCCAGCGGGAGGAACCTTCACCGGATTCGGAATGAGTGGTGATACATTTGATCCATCTGCTTCAGGTAACGGAACACATGTGATAACGTACACATATACGGACCCTTCAACGGGGTGTGATGCATCTGATCAGGCTTCGATCATTGTATGGGCTTGCCTAGGACTTGATGGAGAAGAACAATTCTCAGTATTAATGTACCCGAATCCATCAACAGGAGTGTTCAATGTTTCTGGTTTAGAAGTAGGGACGGAATACAAAATATTAAATGAAGCTGGACAGATTGTGGCTGAAGGTACAACGGAAGTTCTTGAAGCAACGATTGATCTGAGCACCATGAGTGCTGGAAAATACTTCTTAACTACAACGGTGAAAGGTGAGCATATCACAATGGAACTGTTATTGGCAAAGTAATTTAGGCTTTGAAAAAAGAAAGGGGCTTCGGCCCCTTTTTTATTAGCCATGTATTGTCTCTGTCTTGCCATATTTTTCCATCAGTGTAGCTTCAAAATCTAGAAAATCCTGCCAGCGTTTTTCAACGTCAACACCCTCTCCATACTTTCTGGCGAAATTTAGGAAAGTAGTATAGTGCCTTGCTTCGGATTCCATCAAGCTTCTGTAAAACTCTTTTAGGTCTTCATCGTTGATCTCTTCCGATAGAATTCTGAATCGTTCACAGCTTCTTGCTTCGATCATTGCGGCAAACATCATTCTGTTTACGAACTGATTCGCCTTTGTTCCACCAGAATTTCGTTTTCTAAGATATGCAGCAAGATCATTAACGTAAGGGTCTTTTCTTTCAAAGCCAAGTACCATTCCACGTTCGGTCATTTTATCATGAACCATCCCAAAGTGCATCATCTCTTCCTGAGAAATTTCAGTCATTGCTTTTACAAGGTCCGCGTATTCGGGATAACTTATGATAACAGAGATCGCATTACTTGCCGCCTTTTGTTCACAGTAAGCATGGTCAGTTAAGATCTCCTCAATGTTTTTTTCTACAATATTGACCCAGCGTGGATCCGTTGGAAGCTTTAATCCTAGCATCTTTCTGATTTTAATGCAAAGTTAACGCTTGAAAATTGCTCCTGCCAAAGACTAATTCATAATTTTGAGTAAAACGAAAGGAATGAAGTATCTAGTTGCTCTTGTATTACTTGTTTTTAGCTCAATATCGTTCGGCCAAAAAAGCGTAACACCAAAACTTGTTGTTGGTATTGTTGTAGATCAGATGTGCTATGAATACCTGTATAGATTCTATGACAAGTTCTCTGACGGAGGATTTAAACGCCTGATGTCGGACGGAACAAATTGTAGAAATACACAATACAACTACATTCCTACTTATACAGGTCCAGGGCATGCCTCGATCTACACCGGTACGACGCCAAGCAATCATGGAATTGTGGCTAATGACTGGTACGACAGGGATACAAAGAGAGAAATAAACTGTGTAGAAGATTCAACGGTTCACTCTGTGGGCGTAGTTTCTGACTACGGAAAATTCTCACCATTAAACCTGAAGGCGAATACCATCACGGATCAATTAAAGCTGACGTATCCAGATGCAAAGGTAGTTTCAATGTCGATTAAAAACAGGGGTGC
>JBMSGX010000287.1:0-2438 GCA_049416285.1 Crocinitomicaceae bacterium
CCATGGCACTTAAACAAACACACCATCTTAGACAGGCTCAAAGCCTCGTCATGACCCCTAAGTTACAGCAATCCATTAAGTTGCTTGAGATGACTAATCATCAACTAAATGCGTTTGTAAAAGATGAAATAGAAAAAAATCCATTTTTAGATGAGGTTGTCAACACCGAAACTGCTAAAACTGAAGGCTATGAAAATTCTAATGTTCTCAGAAACGAGTTAAATCCGACTCCGGAAAAAAGGGATTTTTCCGAAGAAACGGTTAAATCGATCTCTTCGAATAAATCTTCATGGGAACCCAAAAACTTTGAGACAAATTCGAGAGATACTCAGTTTAAAAAAACCGAAGAAAATAATGAAATTAGCTCTATCACCAATAGACTTGTTCAAAGCAATTCGCTTCAGGACCATTTGCTTATGCAATTTAATCTAGAGCGTCATACCAATGATGAAGCGATGATTGCTGCCAGGCTTATAGATGCTATTGATAATGATGGATATTTAAGGACAGATATAAACGAAGTGGCAACTGAGTTGGGCGAGCATCAAATATCTGTTCTTAACGTACTGGAGCGCATACAAACTTTAGAACCAACTGGTGTTGGAGCTCGCAATCTTGGCGAATGCTTTGCTCTGCAATTGAAAGAAATCAATCGTTTATACCCACCAATGAAGATTATGCTAGATAATCTCCGTCTTCTATCACAACGGAAGTATCAAGAACTTCAAAAGCTGTGTGGGGTAAGCTCAGAAAAATTATCAGAGATGATTGAGGAACTCCGGCACCTTGACCCAAACCCTGGATCATCATTTGAGCAATCCAGTATTCAAGTTGTCATCCCGGATGTTTTGATGCGGAAGAAATCAGAAAAAGACCCTTCCTGGCATATTGAATTAAACCCTGAGGCCTTTCCAAGCATTCTCTTAAATACTGATTACTCAGCAGACATGCGAAAAGCTCTTCGAGACAAAACTGAGCGACAATTCATTTCCGATAACCTTGTATCAGCAAAATGGCTAATAAGGGCACTAGAAAAACGCGCTTCTACAGTAATAAAAGTTGCAGAAAAAATTGTTCAAAAACAGGAAAACTTCTTTCGAGAGGGAATAAGTGCTCTAAAACCCATGACCCTTAAAGACATAGCGCAAGAATTAGAAGTTCATGAAAGCACGATCAGTCGAACTGTTAACGGCAAGTATATTGATACACCAATGGGTATAAAGGAGTTCAAATCGTTTTTTTCCATTGCCCTTCAAAATCAGGATGGCACTGCTTCATCTGCTGAATCAGTTCGACATAAGATCAAAGAACTAATTGAAGCAGAAAACAGAACAAATGCCCTATCAGATGAAAGTATTGCCAGATTGTTAAGCGTCGAAGGGATCTCAATCGCCCGTCGCACCGTAGCTAAATATCGTGAATCAATGTTCATCCCAACGTCTGCGCAAAGAAAACGACAATCACCGTCTTCATCTTATAAACAGTAGATTGCTCTTGATATCTTGACTCTTTGCCATGCCAGGACAATAACGCCGTTCTTGAACTTTATGTGGGACATTTGTGTGAAGGTAAGCTGAAAAACTGGCATCGGATACCTTAGACCCGGCAAACAGTTACGATCATGTTTCCTATGATGACTAAAGATTCAAATCAAAAAAGGCACGTAGAAATGAAGGACGTTCTTAATTAATGGACGAACTTTTTTTAGATGCGACTATCGTTCCTGCCATTGAAGCAAATGGCAAACGCAGAGCGCTACAGGAATTATCCGAGAAGTTATCAGCTGATAACGGCTTAGATCCACAGTTAGTGATGGATCTGCTTCTTGCACGAGAGCAACTTGGGGCAACAGGTGTTGGTGGCGGCGTAGCTATGCCTCACGGTAGAGTCGCCGGCCTAAATAAACTGGCTGTAGCTTTCGGTCGCCTTAAATCCCCAGTAGAGTATGAAAGCCCTGATGGAGAACCAGTAGACTTAATATTGATGCTTCTGGCTCCAGAAGATGCTGGGTCCGCTTGCCTCAAAGCATTATCCATGGCCTCGAGGGTATTAAGAAATAATGACATAAGGGATCAGTTAAGAGCTGCAGAGGATGCGAGCAGCATCCGAAAAATTTTGGCAAAGAAGCACCAAGCCCTCGCAGCTTAGCAGGATATAGCACCTGCTTTCATTTCTTGTAGGGATTTATCAGTCCAGTTATGAGGCGAGATAGTGTATCTCTAATCTCGCGCTCATCGACACCCATAATAACCGCGTCTTCTAATGCTTCCTGAGCCAGCTCAGCGAGCTCTGCAATATTTTCCTCTAAAACCTTCAACTTCTCAGTGCAAGCGACTTTCTCTCCATCAGGACTAAGCCAATCCTGAGGCAGTGCTTGTTTCCAGTTTTCTGAACCTGCCACATTTAGATCTAACCTCGAAGAGTTAGGTATCGCACCT
>JBMSGX010000288.1:0-2424 GCA_049416285.1 Crocinitomicaceae bacterium
CATCTATATTACATGCGTTACGGTGATGGACTTGTATCAAAACTCATGATCCCATACAACATTACAGATCAATTGATCGACCTGGAAAACGAGATAATAGCAAAATCGTGCTCTGATGCATGTGAATATTCTGTGCGCATCACCCTCGGAGAGAAATCGGAGCGAATTCCAATTGATGTTCTGAGTGTTGAATTGATCTCAACATTCATGTTAAACCAAGAATAAAACAACTTATGAATAATAAACTTATCCTAATTTCAGCACTTGCCGTAGCAGGCTGTGCGACTGACAAGAACGAAGAAATGATACAACCACCTGTTGCAAAAAAGATCGAACATAAGATCACAACTCACGGAGATACGCGCGTCGATAATTACTTCTGGATGCGTTTAAGTGACGAGCAAAAAAATGCGGAAAAGCCAGATGCTCAAACACAGGATGTCCTGGATTATCTCAACGCGGAAAATGATTATCGCGCGGCTAAAATGAAACATACGGAAGAGCTTCAGAAAAATCTCTTTGAAGAGATCAAAGGGCGCATTAAAGAAGATGATGAATCCGTTCCGGTAAAGGATAACGGTTACATCTATTACTCGCGCTTTGAAAAAGGCCAAGACTATGCTTACAGTTGCAGGAAGAAAGATGAGGATGGAGCGAAGGAAGAGATCATGCTTAATGGTCCTGAAATGGCTGAAGGGCAGGCATATTTTTCCATAGGAGGAACATCCGTGAGTCAAAACAACCAATACCTCGCTTATGGCGTAGACCTTGTTTCGCGCAGACAATACACTTTGCACTTCAAGGACCTTTCAAGCGGCAAGGTTCTCGAAGACAAAATTGAAAATACTACTGGCGGGGCTGTTTGGGCCAATGATAATAAAACCGTTTTCTACACAAAGAAAGACCCTGTTACACTCCGTTCCTTCCAGATCTACAAACATGTACTCGGAACAGATCAGAAGGAAGATGTTCTCGTATTTGAGGAGAAGGATGAAACCTTCGGTTGTTCAGTTTTCAAAACAAAATCATCAGACTACATCATGATCGGCTCATGGCAAACCTTGTCTACTGAATATCGATTCATAGACGCCAATAATCCAAACGGAGAATGGACTGTTGTTCAGCCAAGACAGCGCGATCTTGAGTATTCTGTTGACCATTTCGGAGATCATTTCTACATCGTAACAAACTTGGATGCTAAGAACTTCCGCTTAATGAAGACTCCTGTTTCTAATACAGGAAAAGAGAACTGGGAAGAGGTCATTGCTCATCGTGACGATGTGTTGCTTGAAGGTATCGATATCTTCAAAGATCACCTCGTGGTATCAGAGAGAAAAGCAGGGCTTAATCAGCTTCGCGTGATCAATTGGTCATCGAAAGATGAGCACTATATCTCATTCAAAGACCCGGCTTACATGGCTTACACGTTTGATAATCCAGATTTCAATACGACTACATTACGATACGCATACACGTCATTAACTACACCGAACACGGTTTATGATTACGATATGACTTCTCGTGAACAAGAGAAAATGAAGCAGCAGGAAGTTATGGATCCGAAGTTTGACTCTAAAAACTATGTTTCTGAACGCATCTTTGTGAAAGCGCGAGATGGAGTTGAAGTTCCTGTTTCTATTGTATACCATAAGGACACAAAAAAGGATGGAAAAGCTCCTATGTTGCTATATGCTTACGGATCTTACGGGGCATCAATGGATGCATACTTTAGCTCTGTTAGATTAAGTCTATTAGATAGAGGGTTCATTTACGCATTGGCTCATATCAGAGGTGGTGAAGAAATGGGCCGTCACTGGTACGAGGATGGTAAACTGCTAAATAAGAAAAATACTTTTTATGACTTCATTGATTGCGGAAAAGCACTTGTAGATCAGAAATATACATCCAATGAACACCTTTACGCACAAGGAGGAAGTGCCGGTGGATTATTGATGGGTGCCGTGATCAATATGGAACCTAAGATGTGGAATGGTGTTATTGCAGCGGTGCCTTTTGTGGACGTAGTATCGACGATGCTAGACGAAAGCATTCCATTGACAACTGGAGAGTTTGATGAGTGGGGGAATCCGAAAAATGAAGAGTATTACCACTACATTAAGTCGTATTCACCTTATGACAATGTTGAAGCGAAAGAATACCCGAACCTGCTTGTTACAACAGGGTACTGGGACAGTCAAGTCCAGTATTGGGAGCCTGCAAAATGGGTTGCGAAGCTGCGAGAACTTAAAACCGATAACAATCTACTCCTAATGTATTGCAACATGGATGTAGGTCATGGTGGAGCTTCTGGAAGGTTTGAGCGTTACAAAGAAGTGGCGATGGAATATGCATTCTTACTTGATCTGGAAGGTATTAACAAATAGTAAATACTAATCATTGTCATTTATTCGTTAAGGGTGTAAC
>JBMSGX010000289.1:0-2390 GCA_049416285.1 Crocinitomicaceae bacterium
TTTTGATGAGTATTACACGTTGAATATTCACAATGATCTGATCAAAATGTACATGCTGAATACGGAGTTGGATGCTTGTACCGATGCCGCACAACTAAGCTGGTTAACGAATGATCTTCAGTCAAATACAGGATCTCCTAGTGACCCTTATTGGAAGTTTGCTACGTACCACAGCCCTACTCTAGCGATCGGGAAAGATGGTACATTGGAGGCAGATCAAATGAATTGCTGGGTGCCTTTATTTCAACAGAACAAGGTGCGCTTGGTCATGGAATCCGATTCTCACACAACTAAATGGACACTTCCTGCAGTTCGCAATGCTGCTGGAGATGACTTTGAAATCGCTCAACAACCTGAGGATGGAGTTGTTTACATTGGTGAAGGACAATGGGGTGCTCCTCACCGTGACGTATATTATACCGGTGCAAATTCAAAACCTTATGTAAAAGATGCAGGCACTTTTGATAACTTCTTCTTTATTGAAGTGAACAGAGATACAACACGTATACGCTGTGTAAAGTTCGAAAATGTGGATGCCGTTTTGGATACACAAAACGATGAGCTTGGCACAGGATTGCCTTCAAATGCGGTTTTATGGAACCCTACGAATGGTGATAATATCATTATTACAAACCCCGTACAGTCCAACTCGCTGAAGGAAAATAAAAAATTATTAACGAGTGTCTACCCCACTAACACTAAATCAACATTCACGGTGGAATTTGGCAAGACAGTGAATAAAGCAGCTGTTGAGATCTATAATAGTCTAGGAAAACTTTGTCAAACACACAATGTCTCGAATTCAGCAAAACAAACGATTGTACTAGATGAGAGCTGTTCAGGTGTGAGTTACGTTTACATCAAATTTGAAGATGGGCTTGTAGAATCACATCGCATCATTATAGGGAATTAACCAATTTTAAACAAAGCAAGTAAAGAGTCATCTAACGATGACTCTTTTTTTTCAGACGATTATCTTATTTGTCCGATGATTTGCTAACCAGATGTCCCTTTAGTCTGAATGCAAACTTCTGTCTCTTCAACCAATTATTTAAAAGCATCCTTTCTTTCATAGTTAAGAGCTTGATTAATTTTCCATATTCCTTAATCAAAAGTTTGGTGTCAAAACTCATCCGAGACAGAATCGTTTTAGAGTAATTCAAATAGCTTTTCATTTGATCCTAGTTTAACTATTGTAAATATCAAACAAGGAAATTATAAATCATAGTTTATATTTATTATGGATTCAATAACGTCTCTTTATGAGCACACCCTGTGAACAAACGATCTATAACTAAAGTCCAAGATTTACTTATCATTTAAAATGCCATTGAATATTATTTCTTCTGTATTCACCTTTCAGTCGTCATGGATTCCGTAGTTTTGCATTCTAATTTTTTAAAATGATCACAGTTAACGGTCTTACCGTAGAGTTTAGTTCTCGCACATTATTTAAGGATGTAAGTTTTGTTATCAACCCGAATGACAAAATTGCCTTGATGGGTAAAAACGGCGCGGGAAAGTCAACAATGATGAAGATCATCGCCGGCGAGCAAACACCTAACCGAGGAAATATCCAGTGCGCACCAGATACTAAGATCGCATATCTTCCACAACACTTGTTAACGGAAGATGATTGTACCGTGTTTGAAGAAACTGCTAAAGCATTTGGTCAGATCTTCGAGATGAAAGCTGAGATGGATGCTTTGAATAAGGAGCTGGAAACTCGCACGGATTATGAATCTAAAGCGTACATGGACATTATTGAGCGTGTTACGGAGCTGGGAGAGAAATACTACGCGATCGAGGAAGTAAATTATGATGCGGAGGTAGAAAAGGCATTGATGGGACTGGGTTTTAAGCGATCTGACCTCACAAGAAGCACAAGTGAATTCAGTGGTGGTTGGCGTATGCGTATTGAGCTTGCAAAGATCCTGCTTCAAAAGCCTGATCTAGTTCTATTGGATGAGCCTACGAACCACATCGATATTGAATCAGTTATCTGGCTGGAGGACTTCCTAAAGAACAAGGCTAAGGCGGTTATTGTTATATCGCACGACAAGACATTCATTGATAATATCACAAACAGAACGATCGAGGTCACAAACGGTCGTATTTACGATTACAAAGCGAATTATTCGCACTACCTGGTGTTACGCGAAGAAAGACGAACGCAGCAATTAAAGGCATATCAAGATCAGCAAAAGATGATCGCCGAAACAAAGCGTTTTATCGATCAGTTTAAGGGGACATACTCTAAGACCAATCAGGTGAGCTCTCGTCAGCGTATGCTCGAAAAATTAGAGATCATTGAAGTAGATGAGATCGACACTTCATCAATTTCATTGCGCTTCCCTCCTTCTCAGCGCTCTGGTGATTTCCCGGTAGTA
>JBMSGX010000290.1:0-2330 GCA_049416285.1 Crocinitomicaceae bacterium
GATCGAACAATCCTGTCAACCTAACATCATTTCCGAAAAGATAATTCCCGTCAAAGCCATAGAATAAATTACGCTTAGTTTTATACCCTGCGGTGAATCCAATTGCATTGAAGTAGCCATGCCTCTCAGCAAGATCTCCCTGGGAAATATTGAATCCATACTGCGGGCTTAGCCAGGTAATTCCAATAGCTGAGTCTGCAACATTTCTCTGAGAAAATACTACTGTGTTAATGGAAACAAGAATGACGGTGAATAATTGTCTCATGTGAACAAAATTAACGCGATTATCTGGACAAAATAGGATTTTAACTTAAATTGTGTCAGTTGTTGATTGTGAGAAGGAAAGAACCCCTTATTTTAGCTATATTTGCCAATCTATTTTTTGATTAAAAAAGGCTGAATGAAGAAAATTCAAATGGTTGATCTGATCACGCAGTATCAGAAGATTAAACCTCAGGTAGATAAAGCGATAGAGTCTATTCTGGACAAGGCTCAGTTCATCAATGGACCCGATGTGCATGCCTTCAAGGATGAGCTATCAATTTACCTTGATGCAAAACACGTCATACCTTGTGCGAATGGAACGGATGCCTTGCAGATCGCATTGATGGCACTCGATCTGCAGCCGGGTGATGAGGTAATAACTCCGTCTTTCACTTATATCGCTACCACCGAAGTTATCGCTCTTCTGAAATTGAAGCCCGTATTCGTCGATGTTGAGAAAGATACATTTTGTATTGATCCAGAAAAGATCAAAGCTGCGATTACGCATAGAACGAAAGCCATTGTTCCGGTTCATTTATATGGACAGGCGGCGAATATGGAGGAGATCATGAAGATCGCGGAAGAGTATCACTTAAAAGTGATAGAAGATAACGCACAAGCAATTGGAAGTGATTACACATATACTGATGGTCGTAAAGCGAAGACAGGAACGATAGGACATATTGGATGCACATCGTTTTTCCCTTCAAAGAACTTAGGGTGCTACGGTGATGGAGGAGCCATCTTTACAAATGATGATGAGCTTGCCGATATGATGCGAATGATCGCCAATCACGGACAAAGCGAAAGGTATTACCACGATGTGGTAGGATGTAACTCGAGACTTGATTCTATTCAAGCAGCAGTTCTTAGAATCAAATTGCGTGAGTTGGACAACTATATCGACGCAAGAAGAAAAGTTGCAGATCACTATGATCAGTTCTTTTCAAAATTTGATTTTATTACAACTCCATATAGAGCAGATCGTTCCAAGCACGTATTCCATCAGTATACAATGTTGCTGGAAGGTGTTGATCGTGATGGATTGCATAAGTTCCTTGCAGAAAAGGATGTTCCATCGATGATCTATTATCCGGTTCCGGCGCACCGTCAAAAAATGTTCGCGTCTTTTGGAAGTGAGTCTACCGATCTACCGATTACGGACTGGTTAACTGAAAGAGTTATCTCATTGCCAATACATACAGAGATGGAACAGGAGCAACTGGACTATATCTGTGCATGTGTGGAAGAATATCTAACAGTTAACGCTTAGCATTCGCATGGGGTATTTCGCTCACGAAACTGCAGTTGTAGACGAAGGTTGTCAGATAGGTGAAGGGACGAAGATCTGGCATTTTAGCCACATCATGCCTAATTGTACTATCGGTGAAAACTGCAATATTGGACAAAACGTGGTTGTGTCTCCCGATGTTGTGTTGGGTAGAAATGTGAAAGTTCAGAACAATGTTTCAATTTATACTGGTGTAATTTGTGAAGATGACGTCTTCCTAGGGCCCTCCATGGTGTTCACGAACGTGACAAACCCTAGGAGCGGAGTGAATAGAAGAGGACAATATTCAAAAACAACCGTTAAGAAAGGAGCAAGTATCGGGGCTAACGCTACAATAGTATGTGGACATGATATTGGCGAATTTGCGTTCATTGGTGCGGGAGCAGTGGTAACGAAAGATGTGCCTGCTTACGCCTTATTGGTTGGGAACCCTGCAAGACAAATTGGCTGGATGAGTGAGTATGGACACCGATTGAATTTCAACACAGAGGGAATAGCAGAGTGTCCGGAAAGCAACGAGAAATACAGATTGATTAACAACAAAGTGGAAAAAATAAATTAATGCGAATAGAAGGAAAAATAAAATTCGCTGTAGTTGGAGCTGGACACATTGGAAAGCGTCACGCTGAGATGATTCGCAGAGAAGATGAAGCTGAGCTGGTGGCTTTGGTTGATATTCGCGATCATAAGGAGTGTGGGATAGAAGAACCGGATGTGCCATTTTTCAACTCGATAGAAGACCTGTTGAACTCTGATCTGGAGTTTGATGTAGTAA
>JBMSGX010000291.1:0-2300 GCA_049416285.1 Crocinitomicaceae bacterium
GAGGTGGCTTCGATTCCAAATGGCGACCATGATGACTATTGTGATAGTATGACAATGGCGATTATGCGTTTTAGACAAGGTGGTTTTATATCACTACAAGGTGAAGATGAGATAGAGGATTGGTTTCCTCGTAAGTCAAGGGAATATTATTAATGTCTAAAAAGACAGTGAAAAAGGGCAAAGGTAAGAATGTTACCAATCGATTTTCAGATCGAATGCGTCCTACAAAAAGTAAAAAAACGAGGATTACATAATGGCAATAGAACCTAGGCAGATAGCAGGAATGGTAGAATCATCTATGGGAGCAGGGGGTCAGATGATGCCTGAAGAAGATAGTCTTCAAATAGAGCTACCCGAAACATTGGAGGAGTTGCCCGAAGGAATTGAATTAATAGGTGAAGAGGCAGTAGAAGTTGAAGCAGAGCCATATGATCATAACGCCAATCTTGCAGAGATTCTTGACGATGACGTTTTGGGAGACTTATCATCAGATATTCGAGCCAAATTCCGTGAAGATGTTGAATCAAGGGAAGATTGGGAAGAAGCCATTGCCAAGGGATTAGGGTTACTTGGGATCAACTATGAAGATAGAAGTGAACCTTTCTTGGGGGCCAGTGGTGTAACTCACCCGTTACTTTCTGAAGCTGTTACTCAGTTTCAAGCTCAAGCTTACAAGGAGATGTTACCAAGTGGTGGTCCTGTAAAGACCCAGATTCTTGGAACACCGACCAAGGAAACTGAAGATCAAGCCCAGCGTGTAGAAGATTTCATGAATTATCAGATTACTGAAATCATGGAAGAGTATGATCAAGACACGGATCAAATGTTGTTTTATTTGCCATTAACTGGTTCTACATTTAAAAAGATTTATTTTGATGAAACCAAGCAGAGAGCCGTTTCCAAGTTCGTACCAGCAGAGGATATGGTTGTTCCATATTCAGCCAGTGATTTAAGAACAGCGGAGAGGGTTACACATGTAGTGAGAATGACGTATAATGATATTCGTAAACTACAAGTAGCAGGAGTATACAGAGATGTCGAATTATCTGAAACAGGTGATGGTGCAGACGAAGGAGCTATCCAAGAACGTGCTGATGAGTTGTTGGGACTACGCCCGAATTACTCTGACGATGTGTATACCTTATTGGAATGCCACATTGACTTGGACTTGGAGGGTTTTGAAGACACGGATATGGAGGGGAATCCTTCGGGCATTATGCTTCCTTATATTGTTACCATTGATCAGAATTCTGGAAAAGTGTTATCGATTTCTAGAAATTTTAGAGAACAAGACCCATTAAAAAGGAAAAGACAATATTTCACTCATTTCAAGTTTTTACCAGGATTTGGCTTTTACGGCTTCGGTTTATTGCACACAATCGGAGGTCTTTCTCGTGCTGCGACTTCTATACTAAGGCAATTAATTGATGCGGGTACGCTCTCTAATCTTCCAGCTGGGTTTAAGGCTCGTGGTGTTCGCATTCGTAATGATGATGAGCCTCTTAATCCTGGGGAGTTTAGGGACATCGATGTCCCAGGGGGAGATCTTAAAAACTCCATCATCCCACTGCCATATAAAGAACCCTCAGCTACATTAGCACAACTTTTAGGGGTAGTTGTTGACTCTGGAAGGCGTTTTGCACAGGTTGCAGACGCAAAAATAGCTGATGCAAACTCAAATGCACCTGTTGGAACGACTGTAGCTTTGATTGAGCAAGGCTCAAAGATCATTTCGAGCATACATAAGCGTCTACATTACGCTCAAAAGCAAGAATTTCGCATGTTAGCCGAGATTTTTAGCGAAAATCCAGTTCCATACCCTTATTTTGTTGGAAATGTGCCTCCAGAGACGATGCAAGCCGATTTTGATGGTCGTGTGGACATACTTCCAGTGTCAGATCCGAACATTTTCTCTATGGCACAGCGATTATCGCTTGCTCAAACACAATTACAGCTTGCTCAAGCGGCTCCAGAGATCCATAATGTGCATGAAGCGTACAGAAGGATGTATGATGCGTTGGATATTAAGAATATTGACGCTATTTTACCTGCTCCTCAACAGCCACAGCCTGTAGATCCAGCAACCGAGAACGGAAATGCTATGAAAGGTATGCCATTACAAGCATTTCCAGAGCAAGATCACGAAGCACATGTTAGAGCACACGTTGTATTACTATCTAGTCAAACATCACAAGCTAATCCACAAGGATATATTATGCTGCAAGCTCATGTACAAGAGCATGTGGGTATGATGGCAAGGGATCAAGTTACAACTTTCTTCCAAAAATCAATGGAAGCTG
>JBMSGX010000292.1:0-2282 GCA_049416285.1 Crocinitomicaceae bacterium
ACAAAAAAAGGCTCCCTAACAGGAAGCCTTTCTAAGTAACTAAGAACCTTGGTTCTATTTTGATGCCAACTCTACGAACTCGTCGTATGACACCTCTTTATCATTCAGTTTCACAGTATCCTTGATGTAAGCAGTGAATCTCTGCTCTGCCATCATATCGTAGATACGGTTAGCTTCGTCTCTGTTTTGAAGAACCTGCATAGCTGAAGCCGTTAACTCTTTGTCTTCCGGAGCTGGCATCCCATACTGCGCGTAGTTGTTCACAAGCAATCCTTTCGTGAATTCCATCACTTCGTCCTGCTCTAGCTTGATATCATTTGCTTTGAAAATGTTACCCTGGATCAATTGCCATTTTAAACTTTTCGCGTAGTTCTCGTAATCAGCTTCGATCTGCTCATCCGTGATTGGCTTTTCATTTGAAAGCTTGATCCATCTCTTCAAGAATTCATCCGGAAGACTCACTTCTGTTTTCTCGATCAGTTTGTCATAAACGTCACGTGTCAACATCTTATCTGAATCATTTGAGAACATTCCCTCCAAATCAGCTTTAATGCGATCGCGAAGTGCCTTCTCATCCTTGACATTTCCTTCTCCGAATAGCTTATTGTAAAGCTCTTCATTCAGGTCAGCAAGCTCCATTGACTTGATCTCATTGATCGTCATTTGGAACTTATTCGAAAGACCTTCAAGTTCTTCTTCTTTCACACCAAGCATTGCAGCTGTATCAGCTCCACCTTTGCTCACTTTGGCAGGATCAACGATCACTTTATCACCAACCTTCTTTCCAGCCAGCTCTTTCTTCACCTTCTTATCTTCAACGAACTCCATTGAAACAGTAGATGAGTGCATGATTCCACCTTCTTTGATAGACTCGTCATCGTTTAGCTCAACGAATTGTGCTAAAACCATGTCAGACTCACCCACCTCATCCGAAGAAACCAATTTTCCGTAGCGTCTTCTTAAGTCTTCGATCTGCTTGTCGATCAACTTCTTATCAACCTTAACTTTTACGTAATCGAACTTATTTTTACCTGAAAGTGAAACTTTAACATCAGGTACCAATCCGATCTGGTAAGTAAATTCGAATGTATCAGGCTTTGTGAAATCACCTTTTACCTCTTCATCTTCCTTAGGAATTGGATTTCCAAGGATCTCCACTTCGTTCTCAGAAAGGAACTGCTGTAAACTCTGGTTCACAACTTTGTTCAACTCATCAGCCAATACAGAAGGTCCGTATTGCTTTTTGATAAGTCCTAAAGGCACATGCCCCGGACGGAATCCAGGAAGATTAGCCTTCTTTCTGTAATCATTAAGTGTCTTGTTTACTTTGTCCTGATAATCCTCAGGCTTCACCTCCACTCGAAGTAACGCGTTCAACGCGTCAATATCCTCGCGAATAACATTCATGCGTACTCAATTTTGAATTGATTAAAACAAAAAATGGTATAAGTCTATCTTATACCATCTCATTTATTTTTTGTGCGGATGGAGGGAGTCGAACCCACACACCTTGCGGCACTAGATCCTAAGTCTAGCGTGTCTACCAATTTCACCACATCCGCTTCACTCCTTGGTTCGCTCGTTTGCGATTATGAGTTTATTTCAGCCATTTATCGCTAAATGGGGATGCAAAGATATATTAATTTTCATATTTCAAAAACCTAGAAATGAAAAAAATCAAAAAAATTATTCGCTAAACTAAATGACCAATTGTTGATGAACCTAGTAAAATGTGGATAAAATAGCCTTTTTCAATCTGCGTAATACGGTTTAATCAACCTAAATTTGTACTTCATGAAAAATCAGATGATCACACTGGACCCTTCGGAATTAGCGGTACCCCAAATCCATCGGTATCTGCTGGGGGCTATTGGACCTCGCCCGATCGCTTTTGCTTCAACTGTTGACAAAGAAGGAAACTATAATCTGGCTCCTTTCAGCTTCTTTAATGTGTTCAGTGCTAACCCGCCGATCATGATTTTTTCGCCTGCTCGCAGTGGAAGAACGAACACAACAAAGGACACTTATAATAACGTGAAGGAGGTACCGGAGGTTGTGATCAATGTGGTAAACTATGATATGGTTCATCAAATGAGTCTTGCCAGTTCTCCTTTTGGACCTAATGTAGATGAATTCACAAAAGCAGGATTTACTGCTCTTGATTCAGACCTGATCAAACCCAAGCGTGTTGGAGAATCACCTGTTCAATTTGAATGTAAGGTGAATGAGGTTGTTGAATTGGGAGATCAAGGTGGAGCAGGTAACCTTGTTATTTGTGAAGT
>JBMSGX010000293.1:0-2258 GCA_049416285.1 Crocinitomicaceae bacterium
ATCAAGCTGAGAGAAATGAGTCTTATTGAAAAATACAATGTACCCGGACCGAGGTATACATCATATCCAACCGTTCCATTTTGGAAAAATGACCCGTTAAAGGTCTCTGACTGGGTTGCTACATTTGAACAAAATAAAACCTTTGTAGAATCAAAGGAGATAAGCCTTTACATTCATCTTCCATTTTGTGAGAGCTTATGTACTTTTTGCGGTTGTCACAAAAGGATCACAAAAAATCATACTGTTGAACAGCCGTATATCGACGCAGTTATCAAAGAATGGTATCTGTACAAAGATCAATTCGGATTTACACCAACGATCAAGGAACTTCATTTCGGAGGTGGAACACCTACATTTTTCGCTGCGGATGAATTGATTCGGTTACTTGAAGCTCTTTTCGATAAAGAAAAAGTAGAGCCGTCTGAGGTAGAATTGAGTTTCGAAGCGCATCCAAACAATACTAGTGAAGAGCAGCTTGTCAAATTATATGAGTTTGGATTCAGGAGATTAAGCTTTGGAGTTCAGGATTACAGTCCTACCGTACAAAAAGCAATCAATAGAATTCAGCCATTCGAAACTGTTGAAGCGGTACACAACCTTGCAAAAAGCATAGGTTATACAAGCATCAGTCATGACCTTGTCTTCGGTTTGCCTAAGCAACATTTGGCTGACATAGACAGAACTATTGATCTCACACTTCAATTAATGCCTGATCGCATTTCACTTTACAGTTATGCGCATGTTCCTTGGATCAAAGGGAATGGTCAACGCGGATTCGATGAATCCGACCTGCCGGACAACGAAGAAAAAAGACAATTGTACGAAGAGGCAAAGCTTCGCCTCGAACAAGCTGGTTACATAGAAATTGGAATGGACCATTTCGCATTGCCACATGATGAAATGGCGATCGCCTTCAAAAACAAAGAGCTCCATAGAAACTTTATGGGCTACACAACAAAATCAACGCATTTCCTGCTTGGATTGGGGATGTCTGCAATATCGGACAGCTGGTACGGATTTGCTCAAAACGACAAATCAGTTGAAAGCTATTTGGAAAAAGTAAATAATGGAGTAATTCCAATTTTCCGAGGACATGTCTTGAATGAGTTAGAACTGGAGATTAGAGAATACATTTTGGACTTGATGTGCCACTTTGAAACAGCATTTAAGTGTGACAGTAAATTTGCATACTTGCATCAGGAAATTAGAAATGAGTTATTCGGAATGGTTAAAGACGGCTTAGTGAGCTTTAGGGGTAATGAGGTTAAAGTGAGCCCAGAAGGTGTTCCATTCGTTAGAAATGTCTGTATGGCATTCGATCAGGACCTGAAGCAGAATATTCAGCGTACCAATCTTTTCTCAAAGACTGTATGAGTCAAAGCTGCTTCCATTGCGGAGATGAGATCATTGGTAAAGTGATCCTACAAGACGAAAAGTCCTTCTGTTGCACAGGTTGTAGATCTGTGTATAATCTGCTGCGTGACAATCAGCTGGACACCTTCTACGAGCTTGAAAAGGAGCCTGGATTAAAACCCAAGGAAGCGAATCCACATTTATATGCCTTTTTGGATGTTGATTCTATTCGGAAGAACTACATCAAATATGAAGATGATGATACGGCGATGGTCACACTTTTTCTTCCGCATATTCATTGTTCTTCATGCATTTATCTTCTTGAGAACCTGGACAAGTTGAATGATGGTGTAATTAGCTGTCAAGTGATGTTCTCTCAGAAAAAAGCAAGCATTTCGTTTCGAAAAGACAAGATCGCGTTATCGGAGCTCGCATTACTACTTGATAAAATCGGATATCCTCCTAAATTTGGAGATGAACTTGAATTAAAAGCAAAGATCAACAAACAGTTTCTGTATAAACTTGGACTGGCAGGTTTTGCTTTCGGAAGTATCATGCTGTGGACGGTTCCAGAATACCTTGGTATTGAACAGGACAGTCCGGAATTTAGATGGCTGCCATCTCTACTTTCGTTCCTCGTATCAATCCCAGTCATCCTTTACTCAGCGAATGAATATTTCATTTCTGCATTCAAGGCAATTCGTTCAAGATCCTTAAATCTGGATGTTCCCATTAGCATTGGTATTGTGGCGCTTTATGCACAAAGCTGCTATCACATCTTCACAAACGATGGCCCCGGTTACATGGACAGCTTTGCCGGTTTTGTGTTTTTTCTACTTATTGGAAAATGGTTTCAGAATAAGACCTACGAGTCGCTTGCCTTTTATCGAGATTAAACAAACTAC
>JBMSGX010000294.1:0-2256 GCA_049416285.1 Crocinitomicaceae bacterium
TTCAGTGCCTGCACATCGATCTTCATGTGCTGAATGCTCTGTGCGCCGTCAATGATAACCAATGATCCGACGTTGTGCGCGGCTTCAATAATTTCTTCGACTGGATTGATCGTTCCAAGTGTATTGGAAATGTGTGTAACCGAAACAACCTTCGTTTTATCAGAAAGAAGAGCATGGAAAGCATCCATCTTGAGTTCTCCTTTCTCGTTGATCGGTGCAACATGAAGTTTACATCCTACACGTTCACACAGCATTTGCCAGGGAACAATGTTGGAGTGATGTTCCATTTCAGTGATGATGATCTCATCACCTGAAGTCAATGTTTGACCAATAGAAAATGCCAGCATATTCAGCCC
Organism: Crocinitomicaceae bacterium; assembly: GCA_049416285.1. Taxonomy (GTDB): domain Bacteria; phylum Bacteroidota; class Bacteroidia; order Flavobacteriales_D; family Crocinitomicaceae; genus UBA4466. Next base: position 357 of record JBMSGX010000294.1, read on the forward strand.
ATCAGTTGTTCCTTTGGTAAAGATTACTTCTTCTGAGTGTTCAGCATTGATATAAGTCTGAATCGTCTTGCGCGCTTCTTCGTATTTGTCCGTCGCAAGCTGACTTAAATAATGTACACCTCTGTGAACATTAGCATTCTCAGCTTCATAGTAACGGTCGAGAGCATTGATCACTTCTTTTGGTTTTTGAGAGGTAGCACCGTTATCTAAATAAACGAGTGGCTTACCGTACACCGAAGTGCTCAAGATTGGAAAATCCTCACGGATCGCTTCAATATTGAATGTTTCTTTTGCTAACATATCTGCTGCAAAGATAAGAAATCCCATTATCTAGAACTATTCTAAACAAGAAATAATTGTAACTCAAGTTACCCGAAAGAAAGCTGAATTATTCCTTGATGAGGTACATAAGGAATTCCACGTTTCCGTCACCTCCAAGGACTGGAGATTCGATGGTGCCGACTTTACTCAAATTGTTCTTTTTGGCTTCCGAGGCTACTTCCTTGATAACTAAAGGATAAAGCGATTTCTTTTTCACGATACCACCCTTCCCAACGTTGTCTTTCCCAACTTCGAATTGCGGCTTTACCAGTGCAATAACGAAAGCACCTTCTTTCAAAAATGAGTGAATAAACGGCAGAACTTTCTTCAATGATATGAATGAAACATCAATAACGCACCCGTCGATTGGATCATCAATGATGTTCGAGTTGAGCTCGCGGACATGCGTTTTCTCAAGGTTGACAACTTCCTTTCTTTGATTTATTTTTTCGTGGAGCTGATCCGAACCAACATCGACACAATAAACCTTTTCCGCGCCATTTTCAAGGAGTACCTCAGTAAATCCACCTGTTGAAGCACCGATATCCAAGAATGTTTTCCCTTTGATATCAGGTTTCCATTCTTCCAAAGCTGCAACAAGCTTTAACGCTCCTCTCGATACCCATGGAATTTCTTCCTCGATCATTTTTATCTCACAATCGTCAGGGAATTTTTTACCTGTTTTATTGATCAATTTACCGTCAACCAAAACGCCGTGTGTGCGAATTATTTCTTCCGCACGTGTTCTGGAGGAAACAAGGTTGCGCTGGATCAAAAGTTTATCGAGACGTTCAAGCATGGCCACAAATATAGCGTAAGCATTGCTGATGTTACTAAGTATGCGCGGTTTTTGACTTTTCCAATGTATATTTGTAGTCTAATTTTTAAGAGTGAAACCGGTATATATTACAAGAAGAGAGACGTTCAATGCTGCGCACAAGTTGTGGAGAGAGGATTGGTCAGAGGAGAAGAATTGGGAAGTGTTTGGGAAATGCAGCAACAAGAACTGGCATGGTCACAACTTTACCATATGGGTAACTGTTAAGGGGGTTCCAAGTCCTGATACAGGATTTGTGATCAATTTGAAAGACTTGAGTAAGATCATTAAAGACCTGGTGATCGAACCGTTGGATCATAAGAATCTAAACCTTGATGTTCCATTTTTGAAAGGGATGTTGGCATCTACTGAAAATATGGCAATTCAGATCTGGGAGCAAATTGCTGAACCGATTGCAGGAGCAGGTGGAGAATTGGTGAAGATCAAGCTTGTTGAAACGGAGAATAATTACGTAGAATATTACGGAGGCAAGGAGCCATTCTAATTTCACGTTTATTAACACAATGGTGATCATTTGATCACTACATTTGATAGAATCATTAGGAAGATGAACGACGACAAGATCTACAAAGACGAGGTAACGAAAGCCTTGAGTGAATCCTTTTCGAAAGTAATTGACTCTCTTGGAGAGGACAAAGAAAGAGAAGGACTTAAAAAGACACCGGAGCGCGTTGCAAAGGCGATGCAGTTCTTGACGCACGGATATGATCTTGAGCCGGATTCAATTGTAAATCAGGCGAT
>JBMSGX010000295.1:0-2252 GCA_049416285.1 Crocinitomicaceae bacterium
GTTTACCTCGCCCAAAGGCGGGGCGCAAAGTTAATAATTTAAATTTTATCAAAAAAGACGTCGGTGAGAATTATTCTCTTCTTCTCTTCTTTTCTGTGATCTGCAGTGGATCAGCCATTACTTCTTTATCCAGTTGCTGTCTTCTATATACATCTATTGCAAGGTAGATCGCGCTTCTCATAGACGCTTCAGAAGCCACGCCCTCTCCTACGATATCATACGCCGTACCGTGATCTGGTGAAGTTCTTATGATCGGTAGACCAGCCGTGAAGTTTACCCCTTCATCAAAAGCCAGTGCTTTAAATGCAGCCAATCCCTGATCATGATACATCGCCAGGATCCCGTCGAATTTATTCATTGCTCCGGAACCGAAAAATCCATCTGCCGGATAGGGACCAAAAGCGAGTATTCCTTCGCCTGAAGCTCTTTGTATAGCCGGTGAGATGATCTCACGTTCTTCATCTCCCATTTTACCATTCTCACCTGCATGCGGATTCACTCCAAACACCGCGATCTTTGGACGCTGGATACCAAAATCCTTTTGTAGCGATTTGTTGAAGACTTTCAATTTGTCAACGATCTTATCTATAGACAGGCTTGAAACAACATCCTTCAAGGCAATGTGACTAGTCACTAAAGCAACTCTCATCTTTGGAGAAACCATTACCATTAGTGCTTCATCCAGTCCTGATAAGTCTGCCAAATATTCTGTATGTCCCGGGAATTTAAAGTCAGTCTTTCCCATAGCCTCTTTCGAGATGGGTGCTGTCACAAGAACATCTACTTTACCTGCAGCCAGATCTTTTGTAGCGGCATCCAATGAAGCAAATGACAATGCACCGCTCTCCTGGGTTGGCTCACCTTTTTTTACTTCAAGCTCCGTATCATCTACGTTAATGATATTCACTTTGCGTTTTTTTGCTTCCGCAGGCTCCTTGATCGACATGTAATTAAACGCGCTCATGTTCAGCATCTTCTTATGTGCCGAAAACACCTTTGAAGACCCGTAAATGATCGGAACACAATCCAATAATATTCTATTGTCCAAAAGCGACTTCATGATCACCTCCGCACTAATTCCATTCATATCTCCCATGGAGATCCCAACGCGAACCGGCTCTCTATCCGTCTTATCAAGTTCTTTTGTTTTTGTCATCTTATAAGTTTTTGAAAAACTGATACAACAACCTCACACCGTATCCAGTACCTCCTGCGGTGTTGTATCCTTTCGCTCCATCCAACCATGCCGGTCCTGCAATATCCATATGCACATAAGGCGAGTCTACGAAATGCTCCAGGAATTTTCCCGCAGTGATCATTCCTGCTGTTGGTCCTCCAATATTTTTAAGGTCAGCGATCTTTGATTTCATTTCTTCGTAATAATCATCCCAGAATGGAAACTGAACGACTCTTTCATGGGATTGAACACCCGCTTTTTCAAGCATTTCGAAATACTTTTGATCAGCATTCCCCATGATGATTGCCGCTTTGTCACCAATTGCTCTGTGTGCTGCTCCTGTGAGTGTTGCTGCATCGATCACTAATTCCGGATCGTATTTCTTTGAGTAAGAAAGTGCATCCGCCAGGATCATTCTTCCTTCAGCGTCGGTATTTAACACTTCTACTGTACTTCCATTATACATCGTCACTACGTCACCAGGTGCGTAGGCATTCAATCCAGGGCGGTTATCTGTCGCAGGAATTAATGCAATTACATGAACCGGCAACTCCTGTGCAGCGATCAAGGAAATAGCCCCGGCGACACAAGCCGCACCTCCCATATCACTTTTCATTACATCCATTGAGTTTGGTGTCGGCTTTAATGATAAACCCCCAGTGTCGTAAACGACACCTTTTCCAACCAAGACATATGGCTTCTTATTCTTTGCCTTCTTCGGCTTATATTCCATGATGGTGAAGGTCGGGGGATCGATCGAACCTTTGTTCACAGCCAGCAAACCTCCCATTTTAAGAGATTCGATCTGTGTTTTCTCTAGGACCTTCGTTGTTATTCCAACTGTTTCAGACATTGTTTCCAATTCAGAAGCAAGTTGTTCTGCCGTGAGGTAGGAAACCGGTTCATTTACAAGGTCTCTTGTCCAGTAAACGATATTGATCGTGTTATTCAGTTCCTCGGCCTGCTCATCAGACAAAACCGATGAAAAGATATAATCAATGTTATCCGTTGTTTTCGCTTCTTCCGTTTTATACTTTCTAAAGCTGTATCCTGCCAGGCTCATTCCTTCCAAGAA
>JBMSGX010000296.1:0-2237 GCA_049416285.1 Crocinitomicaceae bacterium
CAATCGTTCGTATACGATGCGAATGTATCCGTAACAGTTGACGGCGTTGTGACTGATCTGGAGTTAATGAATATTAGTCAATTGCCAATGGAAAGCCAGAAAACATTAGCGGAGATGTTGAGATTAGAATTTGACCAGATCGGTTTTATTCCTATTCAGATATACTCTACTCAAAACGCAGCGCTGGTTGGACAAGTAGGAAAAACTTATACGCTTACGATCGATCACAATGGAAAAACCTATTCGGGGAATACTCAATTATTACCACCGGTAACTCTTGACAACCTTTTCTGGCGTCCAGATGATCTTAACCCGGAATATGGAAGAAGTACTGCAATACTTTCTGATCCGGCGAATGAATACAATGCCTATAGATGGGAAGGAAAGCGCATCAATATTCAATCTAACGGTGAAGAAATGGACACTTTATTTAGGTCTAGCAATACCGGTAGAGGTTATTTTGATGACCAGTTCTTTAATGGGTTAACGATTGAATTCGACCCTCCAAACCGTCAAGAAAGAAAGGATACGACTCACTTGGAGGAGTATAAACGATACTACAGATTAGGAGATTCAGTGGTTATTCGTTTTTCGCGTGTTGAAAGAGCAGTTCATGACTTTTATGACAAGAAAGATGTCCAGCTTGATTCAAATGGAAATCCATTCGCTACACCGGTAAATATTCCCTCAAACATAGAAGGAGCTCTAGGTATTTGGGCCGGAATAGCGACAAATTATGATACGCTTTACTGTATACCCTAATCCTTCCAAATCTCTTCTAGTTCTTCCAATGACTTGCCTTTCGTCTCAGGGATAAACTTATACGTGAAGAACATAATAAATAGAATGAACCCTATGAAAATGAAGTAAGGTAATGATCCATTCCAGAATTCATTATTGTTCATGTCACTATCGGTTACCATTGGGAAGGTTTGGGAAACCACGTAATTTGCTCCCCACTGAACTGCCACCGCTACTGACATTGCCAAACTTCGAATCTTGTTTGGGAACATTTCTGAAAGCACCACCCAGACAACTGGTCCCATTGACAGTGCAAAAGAACCTACAAACATAAGCACTCCGACAAGAGACATCATTCCGAGGTTTTGTTGCATCAATGTTGTTGCCAACATTGAAAATCCAAGAATCATACCTATAGAACCTGCATAGATCAATGGTTTTCGTCCCAGTTTGTCAACGGTAAACATGGCAACGAAGGTAAAGATCAAATTAACGAATGCGAGAAGCACCTGCTGCTTCAAAACATCATCCTTTCCATAACCAAGGGCATTTTCGAAAATATCGGCTCCATAATACAATACAGCGTTTATACCAGTGAACTGCTGAAGCGCAGACAGCAAGGCACCAATTACAATAATCGTTAGGATCGATCTTGATAGATAGTTTATCTTTCCTTTTGATTCAGGCTTATCCAGAGAACCTTGAATATTCACAATCTCTGCATTAGCTTCCTGTTCATTTAGAATTCTGCTAAGGTTGTCTTTTGCCTCTTTCAACCTCCCCTTAATAACAAGCCATCTCGGACTTTTAGGTACCAAGAATAACAATATCAGGAACAAAGAACTTGGAATAAGCTCAGACCAAAACATTTGACGCCATCCATCTTCGATATTTTGGGCCTCAGTGTTGTTATTCCCGATAAAATAGGTTGCCAGAAAAACTACAAAAAACCCAATCACAATAGCCAGTTGATAGTATGTCACCAGGTATCCTCTCTTCTTTGGAGGTGCGATCTCAGCTATGTACATCGGTGCATTCATTGAGGCAATACCAATTCCAAGTCCACCAATAATTCTGAATGCAACGAGCCACGAAACTGACTGAGGAAGCCATTCTGGAAGTCCTGATCCATATGCCGACATCGTGAATAATAATGCCGAAATGATCAAAGAGTTTTTACGTCCAAATCTTTCACTCAAAGGTCCCGCCGCAATTGCACCAACTAAACATCCTAAAAGCGCACTTGCTACTACCCATCCTTTCATGAATGGATCCAGTTCAAAATACTTCGACAGATAGAACTGTGCGCCGTTGATAACGCCAGTATCATAACCAAATAATAATCCTCCGAGTGCAGAGATCGCAGTGATCCCTATCAAGTATAATTTATTACTCATCTTATTTAAGCTGTATTATTTCTAATCTATAATTATACTTATCGCACCGGTCTGAACATTACCTTCAGCATCATTCAGCTCGATCACATAGTAGTAAGA
>JBMSGX010000297.1:0-2229 GCA_049416285.1 Crocinitomicaceae bacterium
CATTCTATACGCGACTACTTTTACAGCTGAAACTTCACTCCACATTGCATCATTCAGACAGCGCCAGTGATTTGGTTCAATCTCTGCCTCACCAGTGAGTTGATCATGACAGTTCTTACACGTCTGTATGAGGTCTTCCAGGCTGTCTCCATTTCGAGGTGGTACAGCGAAAGAGGTAAGGTTCTCATTTGAGCCACAGATCTCGCATTGTCCATTGCTTCTTGTAGTTAGTTGTTTCATCTTAGCTGAATGATTTCGCCAAAGATACTATTCTTTTTACCTTCGTTGAGATGGATTACACCATACTGGAACATATTGCAGTTGATGAGTTAAAGGAACCGACGCGTTGCATTGATTTTTTGATTGGAAAGTTTCATATGTATCCGACACGTAATTCATTGAAAAAAGCAATCGGGCGGAATGAAATTCTTGTAAACGGAAAGTTTGCGTCAACCGGTTTGTGGCTAAATGAAGGAGACCAAATAGAACTTCTTGAATCATTGAGAAAAGCTCCTAAAGAATTGGATTACCATATTCCTATCGTTTATGAAGATGAATATCTGATCGTCGTGAATAAGCCGCCAGGGCTGCTCACAAGTGGTAATCATTACGATACACTTGTCAATGCAATGGTGGGGAAGGGAGAATTATCTAATGCGTCTGATGCCTGGGCCTGGTTTCGTCCACTGCATAGGCTAGATAGGGCAACCGGGGGACTAGTGATGATGTCAAAAACAGCTTCGGTACATCGTGCTTTAGCAGATCAATTTGAAAATCGTGCAATAGAGAAGGTGTATCATGCGATCGTCAAAGGGGGCTTTCCTTTGGAAGGGACAATTGATACTGAGGTAGATGGGAAAAATGCACAAACGGATTTCAGAACCGTTCAAAAGGTGGAATCTGTAAAGAGCGGTGAGATCTCATTAGTAGAGCTTCTTCCGAAAACAGGGCGTACACATCAACTAAGAATCCATTGCTCTGAAATTGGCTATCCCATTATTGGCGATAAACTTTACGATGAAAGTAAAAATACATTGAGTCATAAGGGCTTATTTCTAGTAGCTACGGGTCTGAAGTTTGTTCATCCTAGAACTCAAAAAGAACTCAACCTTCGAATCGATCTGCCCGCAAAGTTCATCTCATTATTGGATCGAGAAAAGCGCTGGTTTGAACGCGTTCAGAAATCCTAAGAAATATCAGTTTTTTACCTAACAGGCGACATTCTTTGAGGCCGGCATTCATGGTAACTTGCAAGAAAAACAAAGCTATGAATGTAAAGATTGCAGACCTAATGGTTGAGAATGTCGTGACGACGCAACCACACAAAACAGTGGGACATGTAAAAGAAATAATGCGCAACAATGGTATTAGTTCTGTACCTGTTGTGAATACAGACAATGAGCCAGTTGGGATCGTGACTTCGAATGATTTTAGAAAAGATATTAATGATAACAGTCCAGTGAGTGAATTGCTTCCAGAGCATGTTTATTCAGTGCCCGCATATAATGACATTTCAGTTGCGGCGAAGGTGATGCGTAAGAATCACATTCACCATTTGTTGGTAACGCATGAGAAAGAATTGGTAGGAATCGTGAGTGCGTTTGACCTTTTAAGGTTGATGGATGATAAGAAGTTTGTGATGAAGAATCCACCGACTCAAAGTAAAAAAAGCAAAAAATACTAGGAGTTAGGACCGCTTGTTTCGTTGAGATAAGCGGCTTTTTTATCTAAGAGTTTCCTCAAGAACTTTTGATTGGCTGAGCTATTTTCTTTACGTATGAACAGCTTATCTTCCCCTGAATGAATAGTAATACTTTCACCGCTTATAAATACCAGTTTGTGAAACGGAATAATCCAGGAATATCGGGTGTACTTTATGTTGAAGTGGAAGAGAACGCCTTTCGGTCGGAGTTCTATATTCGTGTAAATGAGTCCGGGAGCTTTATCAAAAATGTGTTTAAAAACTTCGCTGTATTCATCGACGATCATACGTTGAGATCCTATTGATCCTTTCGATAAGCGTTCCATAAGCGTAATTGGCGGACCCACCATTTCATTTAGTAGTTCTTTTACCTCTCGCGTTAAATATGTGGAGTCGATCAACATGTTTACAAGTTATAAAAAAGAAAAAAGCGAAAGGATCCAACTTTCGCTTTTCTGTAATCAAAACTAACAAACAAAAACTTAAACAAAGATCATTTCAATAATCTTACATAACAAAGAAAACAC
>JBMSGX010000298.1:0-2194 GCA_049416285.1 Crocinitomicaceae bacterium
CGGCATCTTGTCTTTATTTATCTGCTTTAGTTAATTGCTTGAATACTTCTTCAAGTGATTTTTGTTCTCTTTTCAGGGTGATCGTTAAAAGGTCATTGTCCTTCGCAAACTGCGCTACAATTTTTCTCAGATCTCCATCTTCTTTCGTTTCAAGGAGCCATCCTTCACCAAACGCTTCCACCTTGTTCACAGAAGCGATCTTTTTTAATTGATTACGGGTAACATCTCCTTCAAACTCTACGAAAACAGTTTGTATTGTCTGGCTCTCCTGAAGATCCGACGCTTTATCGTCAGCAACGATCTCACCCTTATTAATGATAATCACGCGGTCGCAAATAGCTTCTACTTCCTGCATGATGTGGGTTGAAAGCATAACGGTCTTTTCCTTCCCGATCTTTTTGATCAGTTCACGGATCTCTACTAATTGGTTGGGGTCGAGTCCCGATGTTGGCTCATCCAAAATCAATACCTCCGGATCATGAATGATTGCCTGTGCCAATCCGACACGCTGGCGGTATCCTTTTGAAAGCTGACCGATCTTTTTGAACTGTTCGACTTCCAAACCAACCGCTTTTATCATTTCCTCAACGCGCTCCTTCACATTTTTCACCTTGTAGATGTTTCCAACAAATGTGAGGTACTCCTTCACATACATGTCCAGATACAAGGGATTGTGCTCAGGCAGGTAACCGATCTTTTCCCTAGTTTCCAAAGAATCCACCGATACCGGCATTCCACATACCTTAACCTCACCATTTGAGGCAGGTATAAATCCGGTGATCACCTTCATTGTTGTTGACTTTCCAGCACCGTTAGGCCCTAAGAAACCTACGATCTCACCGCTATTTACCATAAAAGAAACATCTTTCACCGCAGCCTGATCCCCGTAGTACTTGAAAAGATTTTTTACCTCAATTGACATGCATGTAATTTTATAAAGGCGAATTTAATGATTTCATGGCAAGTCTTGAAGCGAACAGGACAAGAGTTATTGTTCTGTGCAGAATATCGTTTCATCGGTGGTATTTTTGCATCTTTCGTTAACTTTATCGCAATGTCGGAAACAGCTACAGTTTTAAAATCCACCGGGAAATGGTATACCATTGAATTAAGCAATGGAGAAGTCGTTACTGCCCGTATTCGCGGAAGAATGCGTTTGGATGGACTTCGCACGACCAATCCAATTGCCGTAGGTGACCGTGTGATCCTTGATGACAGTAGCGATGATGAAGGAGTTCGATCGATCACAGACTATGAGGAACGTAAGAACTGTATCGTTCGTAAATCAACGAATCTTAGCAAGCAGAAGCAGATCTTAGCTTCAAATGTAGATCGAGCCTATTTAATGGTGACGATCAAATCACCGGTAACGCAATTGGCATTTATCGATAGATTCTTGGTAGCTGCGGAGAGTTTCCGTATTCCTGTAACATTGCTTTTCAACAAGATAGATCTGTACGACGACGAAGAATTGGAATATGTGGATGCATTGATCTTCATGTATGAATCCATCGGTTATCCCGGATTTAAGATTTCCGCTGAAAACGAAGAGAATATCGCCTTTCTGCAGGAAGAAATAAAAGGCAATCAGGTGATGATCTCCGGACACAGTGGTGTTGGGAAAAGCACACTGATCAATAAGCTCGACCCAGCATTGGATCTAAGAACAGGAGCCATTTCATCAGCACACCAGCAAGGTCAGCATACAACAACATTTGCCGAAATGCACAAGTTGCAATCCGGTGGATATATCATTGACACGCCTGGTATTCGTGCATTTGGTATTGTAGACCTTGACAAAGCAGTGATTTCACATTACTTCCCTGAGATGCGAGAGATCATGCATGAATGTAAATTCAATAACTGCAAACATATCAATGAACCGAAATGTGCTGTAAAAGCAGCCGTAGAAGCTGATGAAATCTACGAAAGCAGATATTACTCTTATGTCCAGTTAATGGAGGAAGACGAGTCGGAAGTTTACCGTACAAATCAATATAAATGAGAGCTCTCATTCAACGCGTTTCAGAAGCAAAGGTTTTGATCGAAGGTAAGGTATCCGGATCGATTGATCAGGGATTACTTATTCTATTGGGCATTGAACATGAAGACGACGAAGCAGATGCTGAATGGCTTATTCAGAAGGTCTCTGGACTACGCATCTTTTCTGACGATAAAGGTAAAATGAACCTCG
>JBMSGX010000299.1:0-2182 GCA_049416285.1 Crocinitomicaceae bacterium
GTGAATGAAGGGCCTGCTTTCACAAATCAAAGGTACTACTTATTATCGACTCCCTTTATTTCGACATATTAATGTGAACATTAATATAGAATCCATTCATTCATAAAACTCACTCCAAGGATTACATTTCATCTAAGATTTCCGAATTTACAGCACTAGATTGGTCTGATGAAATAATGGAGTAGCGACGCTCAATTGCTGAATGAAAAAAAATACTATCAATTATGAAGTATACAGCTATAAGAGGTATTAGAAAATCTAATTCTCTGATTTCAAATGACAAGAATAACAAAGTGACTATGGCTCCAATTAGATGAAGAAAGAATACGAATCTATGTAACTCTGATTTGGTTCGAATCCCTTTCATATAGTATTGAACCCCAAGTAAAAAGATGATTATAAAGGGAAGAGAGCAAACCACTGCTACCGCTGCAACTAAAACCGATAATATTGGATTAAAAAACGCTCCAATAACAACTCCCGAAATGATCGTGTAAACCCAGCATAGAAAGAAATGAATTGTTTTGAGCGTCCTTGTTTTCATGAATGGAAATTAACTATATTATTCTTAATTTGATCAGAAGAAATAATAATCGGAATCATTTTAACATTAATTATCTTTACATTTTAATGTACCTAGTTTGAGGTGCTGAAACGATCCTTATTAATGGAAGGGATGAATGTACTTAGTGATATATTATCTAAACTGGACATTGAAATCCTCGTAGACCAATTCTATGAAAAGGTATTGAAGGACGATATACTCTCTCCTTTTTTCTCTAAACTCGATTTCGATCAACATAAACCTAGGATGGTTCACTTCTGGTCCTTCGTTTTGCTGGATGAAGCCGGATATACAACAGATGTCACAGAAAAGCATATGTCAATACGTTTAAAAAAGGTCCATTTTGACCGATGGATCTCTCTTTTTAATGTAACAGTTGATACATTGTATAAAGGCGAAAAAGCCGAACTTGCGAAGCAAAGGGCTTTTCTGATAAGATGGACCATCGAAAGTAAAATGAATAAGAATGAATCGTAAAGAACACTGGGAGAATATCTACAACACGAAACAGTTGAATGAAGTTAGTTGGTATCAACCGACTCCACAGCAGTCTTTAGACTGGGTCCAAAATCATTTTCCAAATAAGGATGCCGCAATCATTGATATAGGCGGAGGAGACAGTTTTTTACCGGATCATCTTATTGATCTTGGTTACTCGAATATTACTGTTTTAGATATATCTGAAAAAGCAATCGAACGCGCAAAAGAAAGACTCGGTGAGAAAGCGAATCAGGTGAAATGGGTCGTAAGCGATATCGTGCATTTTACCCCTTTACATCAATATGACGGTTGGCACGACAGAGCTGCTTTTCACTTCCTTAGAGATCCGCAAGAGATCCACACCTACAAGCGCTTAATGGAAAGCTCATTAAGAGATGGGGGAAAAGCAATGATCGGAACATTCTCCGAGAATGGTCCACTCAAATGCAGCGGTATTGAGATCCAACAGTATTCTAAAGAAGATTTCCAACGAATTTTTGGCGATGGATTTGAAGTTGGTGACCTACAAAATGTTGATCACCCAACTCCATTTGATACCACGCAAAACTTCAACTTTGTTCAATTGAAGCTGCAAAAAGATTAATCCAATACGATACTTACCGATCCAGTTGCGATATTATTATCGCGATCATTGAACTGTATTACGTAATAATACGACCCAACAGGAAGGTTTTCACCATTATATGTTCCGTCCCAGCGGTTTTCATCATAAGGGTTAGCACCGTTATCAGAGAAGTGTTCGAAGATTAAGCTTCCCCATCGGTTATAGACCCTTACATGATTATCAGGATAAACAGCGTCCAGGTCAACAATTTCCCAATCATCATTATTCAGATCGCCATTAGGTGTGAAAGCCGTAGGTAGAATAATCTCACAGTCTACAATTGTAATCGAAACTGTAGTTGCTTGACTTTCACAACCATTGGCTCCAGTTTCTGTTACATAATATGGTGTTACTCCTGGATCGTCAAACGGCGTTAAGCTTGGTCCTGTTCCCAGTACTGACAACAGTGTATAATCATCATACCAAGTCAACGCTCCCCCCTCACTGTCAATTGCATACAGATCTAATAAATTCTGGCCATCACAATACAAACTATCATCACCTGCAGTTGG
>JBMSGX010000300.1:0-2176 GCA_049416285.1 Crocinitomicaceae bacterium
TTCTCCTCAGTCACTTCGAACAGAAGATCCTCCTTTTGTTCTAATAGATTGTGTAACTCTTCAACACGAACTGCTAAAGCTGGTTCAAAACTTTTACCAAACATTTCTGGGAACAAACGGTATACGTCCAACCTATTCGGGTGAGAACTCAACGTTGCTGAAACGTGATTCAAACTTCTCAATTCTTCATTTATCCTGATCAATTCACTTTGCATCATACTGATCTGCTCATTCAAATTGAGTTCTGAACTTTGCGGGTCGACAATATTAGCTCGTCTTTGGAAATCAATTAGGCTATCTTTCGAAACTCTTAATTCACTTTCCAATGAATCCAGTTGTTTATCTATAAACTCAATGATCTTTGCAGAAACACGTTTTTTAGAATTCTCATCGAAGCTCACAAACTCCTTTCCAACGGCCAAGGCAACGTCGTGACATAACTTAGGATTGTACCCTTGATAAGAGATCGCAATAGTCTTCGCGTTATCATCAATGGGTTGAACATTCAATCCACCTATCAACCTGGATGCTAAAGATTTATTGCTATTAAATACAAAATAAAGCTCATTTTCAACAGATGCTGATTTGAATGCTTCCGCATTTGTTGCTTTCACAACAACGTCAAAATCATTTGTTACTAGGTGCTCGTTCAGATTACCCTGAACTGTTCTGTTTTGACCATTCTTATCATAACCCAGAGTCACTTCATTTCCATCAAATGAAACTTTAATTTCCTTGTTTACAAGAGAAGAATCACTCAAAGAATAAGGCTGAATATTAAAGGTGCTTGACAGGTATTTCTCCTCTGTTAGAATCTTTCCTCTGGAAAATAAACTTACATCCATATTAAGGGATGCTATGGCCTGATCGAATAAAAGCTCAGAACGCAATAGATCAACACACCACGAAAGCTGGTTACTTTTTGTATTTATATTCTCAATATTCAGGATGGACTTTGCATTATCTTCATCTGAAAGCTGCAACAACAAAGAGGACTCATATGTTGGTTTCGTATATCGTAAATAGAAGAACCCGAGCGTAGCTGTGGCGATAATAAACAGCAAAGGCCACCACCAATTTCTCTTAATAACCGTCTGCAGAATCAGTGGGTCATAGGTTTTGTTTACTATGAAACTTTCCTTGTTACGCATTACTTAAGTGACATTACAGCTGTGAATATGACCAGCACTGTTGAGAATAATGAAAACACTGGAACGATTTCATCTCTGATTTCTTTCGCCAATTCAGGACGAGGATCGACATAGATATAATCATTTGATTGTATCACCATATCAGCAAATTTTAACCCTTCAATCTTAGACAAATCCACACGATAGATCTCGCGTTCGCCAGTTTCCAGCTTACGCATTATTTTTATCGAGTTCGCTTTACCGCGATCCGGTATACCACCGGCATTCGCAATGACTTCCATTAAAGTGGTATTTGGATTATCCAACGAAACAACTTTAGCCGTGGAACCAGAACCCGGAAAAATAATTGCACGACGATTCGTAACTCTAACCTGTACAAATGGATCGATGTATTCATCCGAGAATATTTGCTCCAGTGTATCTTCACACTGCTCGATAGTTAGTCCTTCAACATGTATCTTACCAACAACAGGCAGCTCCACTTTTCCATCCTTGCGGACTATATACCCCATTGCATTACGGTTCTGATTTTGCCCTTGCATAACCTGACCTCCGCCTATTCCACTTATGCCCTCAATGATCTGAGCACCATCATTAGTGGAAAGAGAAAACGTCAAATTATCATTCACACTGATAGTATATTCACCATCTGGAATTAGCGGAATGGAGTCACTGTTTACAGCCTTCTCATCCTTAATCGGCTCCTTGAACATCATATTACTGTTAACGCCACACCCCGTTAGCGTGATAAGAACCATTACAGCCGCGAATAGACTAAATTTTCTAATCATTTTAATACACCTTTCTTACGCAACAATTGCTTGTAATATGCATCCATATTCTTTACGAGTGTTGTGTAGTGGAATTTTTCTTCTACGTGATTCCACCCATTTTGTGACATTTTTGCACGTTTTTTTTCATCATTAATGAGATCAAGCAACTGATCTGCGTACAATTCCGGTCGTCTTTCTTTAACGATAATTGCTGTCTCAAGGTTTCGGATTATATATTTAACACCCCCCACA
>JBMSGX010000301.1:0-2170 GCA_049416285.1 Crocinitomicaceae bacterium
ATAACTGCAACGCATGCCACACTGCTCCACTATTCATGTCAAACCAATTCGTTAGCAATGGCCTTCCAATTGACTCAACCTTGAAGGATTTGGGGCGATTTGCAATTACCTTAAACCCAAGGGACTCTTTTGCATTTAAGGTGCCGACTTTAAGAAATATAGAATATACATTCCCCTATATGCATGATGGAAGATTCAATAAACTGAGTGAAGTTTTGACATTTTACAATTCTGAAGTAGAGCTTTCCAACACGCCACATGAAGAATCATTAGACATGATCGACCTCAATTCTGACGAACAAAAAGATATCATCGCCTTTCTAAAAACACTTACAGACAGGACATTTTTATACGACTCTCGCTTTAGTTTTCCACGAAATTGAATCTAAACGCAAGTTTTTATTTAAAACAACTACTTACTCTTTAACAAATCATACGAACAATGAAAAACTCAATTCTTCTAGCTGCTCTTTTGCTCACGATAAATGGATTCGGTCAAGGTCCACAAGTGACCTCTTGGTTGCAAAACAATTCTCAAACAGGTACTTATTACATGCAAGGGAATTCAACAACATTCAATAATGGGATCCTTTATAATTGTCAGGAGATCTCTTATTCGACGAATAATGTATATGTGAAAACAAATGGAGTTCCAGCTTACCCCACAGGTCCTTTCCTAGACGGCAACCCATCTGTAGCGGAAAGTCAAAATTTGATCTATCAGTTCCCTTTAAACCCTCAAGAAAATACTGGAACACCTACGCCCACTACAATGGGAACAATAGGCGTATTTATTAATGGTGTTTCTCTATACGATTACAGAGATGGCGTTGCTTGGGATGATGGTTCAAACGCATTATGCGGTGGTCCCGGAAACACTCCATGCCCAGGTGGACCGGGTGCAGTTATGGATTGGAACCGTGACGCGATCCCGGCAGAAATGGCTGGATTTGACTGTTCAAAAGGTCATCCCGCAATGGGACAGTATCACCATCATCAAAACCCTTCTGCATTCAAGTTAGACCTGGATGTTGTATCGAATATCTGTAACCTTTATGACGCAGATGGACTTTATGCTATTGACTCAACCCAACACTCTCCTCTCATTGGTTATGCTTATGACGGATTTCCTATTTACGGGGCCTACGGTTATAAAAATGCGGACGGTACAGGTGGAATCGTTCGAATCCGCACTTCGTACGAGTTGGGAACAACACCGGACAGAACAACTTATCCCGACGGTACCGATGTTCCTGATGGACCAGCCTTCGATGCAACTTATTTCAGAGGGTATTTCAAGGAAGATTATTTATACGTATCGCATCCCGGACAAGAAGAGTTTTTGGATGAGCATAACGGAAGATTTTGCGTGACACCCGAATATCCAGCTGGGACATATGCTTACTTCTGCACTGTGGATGAAAACTGGAATTCTGCCTTCCCTTACGCAGTGGGACCAACGTTCTATGGTGTATATGCGAACCGCGAAGTCACAAGTATCTCAGAGCAAGTTACTGTTTACAATGGATCAACTAGTCTTCAAGAAAACATTGATAATTTAAATATCAATGTTTTTCCAAATCCAGCAACTGATCTGGTAGCTGTTCAGGTTAGTGGAGTACTTCATGAAGACTTGCAGGTCGAATTGATCGATATGACCGGAAGAACCGTTGCTTCAACGAAGATCAGTTCCGGACAAACAATAGCATACTTTAATGTTGATACTGTCTATTCAGGGTCTTATATAGTGCGCATTGCCAATGAACATTCAGTCAGCGATAAAAAAATTATGATCCAATAAATTACAACCCTCCATCTCGGAGGGTTTTTTTGTATACTAGAGGGATGGAAATTTTACCCTTTAAATCTGAGCTTAAAAAGGATTGCATTACAGTATTCAATTCGAACATACCCAAATACTTTGCAACGCATGAGCTGGAGGAATTCACCACCTGGCTGGATACCGGTCAGACTGACACTTACTATGTAGTTAAAACTGACGGACAAATTGTAGGATGTGGCGGCATCTATTTAGATCCCCAAAACAATAAAGCAGGTTTTGCCTGGGGAATGATCCATCAGGACTTTCACAATAAAGGTTTGGGAAAAGCATTTTCCGAATTTCGTGTTAAGAAGATCAAAGAGCTCTCAGACCTGCCGATCTTCCTTG
>JBMSGX010000302.1:0-2142 GCA_049416285.1 Crocinitomicaceae bacterium
TTCGTTCAACAAAGTGAGAAGCTAAGATACTTATGAGCATTGAGCATAATTTCTTTCACTTAAACGTGCGATTAGAACGTTAAACAGATGAAGAGAAAAATCTTCACTCAACCCGGGGTGGAACAGATCATTTTCGGACAATTACTGCTAACTTGTATTTGAATTGAAATCTTTAACAATGATAAAGAGTGCACTTTCTCGAAGCGTTTCAAGCGCTACGTTTATTGTAGGTATATCCTTTTACTTTTTGCCATTTGGAGTATCTGGTCAAGCGGAAAAAGAAACAAAAATGAAGGATCTGTCATTCATGATCGGTGACTGGGTTGGAACTTCCACAACTTACGAGAAAGGAGAAGTAAAAGAACAGGTGCCTGCCTTCCAAAAAATAAGTTTCGACCTGGATTCTAATATCATTGTTATTGAACTGCATTCCGAGCTACTGCAGCTGCACACCATCATTTATTACGATGAAAAGGAGGAGCAGTACAGTTACAATCCTTACTCAAGGTCTGGTGCTCGACAGTTAACTGCTGAACTTGTAGATGGGAGATTTGTAGTAAATGCGAGCGAAACGAAACGCTTCATTTTCGGACGAACAGAAAAAGGCTTTCGGGAGTATGGAGAAAAGTTGGTCGATGGTAAATGGGAGAAGTACTTTGAAGACAACTTCGTGAGTACAGATTGATAGGTAAGTAAATTGCACTCTTATTTTAAGTGGGTGCTTTATATTCAAGGGCATCAGTAACGTCTCAGATGACGTATTTAAAACATCTAAAGAATAGTTTATTTACTTTTACTCAAAACCAACACCATGTATATTCAAAGACGCTTCCCATTTAAAGGAATGATAGTTTGGACAAAGAGAGAACTTATCTTTTTCTTCTTCTATTGCTCACTGATCACAGCAATCTATGTGTTTTTTGATTTCAAATGGCTTCAGGTTCCATTGGCTCCTGTTGCACTCGTCGGTACAGCTGTAGCTTTTTTAATAGGTTTCCAAAACAATGCGGCATACGATAGAATTTGGGAAGCTCGAAAGATCTGGGGAGGAATAGTGAATACTTCCCGTTCTTTGATTATAACCGTGAAGGATAGTTTCTATATCGATAATCCCGAAACTGGTCAGGATGAAAATGAAACGATCAGAACAATAACAAAGCGCCATGTCGCGTGGTTAACGGCATTGCGTTATGCCATGAGGACAAAAAAACCTTGGGAAGCTGAGTATCAGAATGCTGGTAAAAAAAGCATGAAGATGGAGTACAACATTCCAGAGCGCAACGAACCCATCGAAAAAGAATTACGGGAAAATCTTTCGCCCGAAGAGTTCGAGTATGTGATGTCGAAAGACAATAAGCCAAATGCCATCATTAGTCTGCAATCAAAGCATTTTCGCAGGCTGACTGATGAGAAGAAGATCTGGGAATTCAGTTTGCTTCGCTTACAGGAAATGCTGGACGAATTAACTGCGCTACAGGGAAAATCGGAAAGAATTAAGAATTTCCCTTATCCAAAACAATACGGAAGTATCGGATATCACTTCGTGCACATTTTTATGTGGCTACTTCCATTAGCAGTTATTCCTTCTTTTGCGAAAATGGGAAGCGAAATTGGTCAAACGCATCAGTTTATTGGAGATTACTTCATTTGGATGAATATTCCGTTTACGGTGATCGTTATCTGGATCTTTAACACAATGCTTCGTGTTGGATTAGCTGGAGAGAATCCGTTTGAAGGTTCTCCTAATGATGTGCCGATCTCGAACATTGCACGTGGTATCACACGTGATATCTTACAGATAATCGAAGAAGATCCTGAGAATATTCCGGAGCCATTTGAGAACCGAAGTAATATTCAAATGTAGTATCCTGTCGTATTGGCAGGAAATTGAGTTTGGCTCGATATTCGACGGGAACAGCGTATGAGCAAATCAAATAAAGTTACCTTCTCGTGGGCATTTAAAGAGTATATCTGGCCACGTCGTAAAATGCTTGGCCTGGGTCTTTTTCTGATCCTATTGCAGAGTGCAGCAACACTGATAGCACCATATTCTACAAGATACCTGCTTGATGATATTGTACCAAACAAGGATATGTATGACTTCTGGGTCTTATTACCCGTTGTAGCAGGCGCAATATTATT
>JBMSGX010000303.1:0-2140 GCA_049416285.1 Crocinitomicaceae bacterium
TTCAGGAAGCTCGATCGATCCCGATGGCTTCATTACTGTTACGTTCTTTTTCCAAGGAAGCGTTTTCTTAATTCCTGACTTGTTCATGATCGAAACTGTACCAGTCAACTCTTTAGTTGCTCCCAATTTCATACGAACATAACCTTTACCGTCACGTACTTCTGTGATCTTGTTTCCTTCGTAAGTTACTTCAGGTTGCTTATCTGAATCGTAAGCTGCCATCAATACCTCTACAGTGAACTCTTCGTTGTTGTTTACAACTTCAGGTCCATATGCCAAAGGAATGATCTTGTTGAATGAGTACTCTCCTCCTCCAACACGTAGACGGATCAATGCAACCGCTTGTGCTCTTGCTGCAAGGATCTCCTTCTGCAATGACGAAAGCGAAGCAATCGCAGCTACTGACGGCGAGTGGTCAAAAGTTTTACCTACCCAGTGTACATCTTTCAAGTCGTGAACAGTACTCTTCTCGTTTTTCGTCAGTGAAGCGTAAATGTCCATAACAGATTGCTTGTCATCAGGGTGAACGTTTGATGCATCCACTGCTTTTTTGATTTGAGCATTCAAATCCTTTTGATCTTTGAACTTGTTGATCGAAGGTGCTTTGAAGCTGTACTTCGCATCATAAAGAACAGTTAGTCCTGAAGTATCCGTACTGTCCGAAATTACCTGAGTAGAAGCCACTTTCTCTGTGATCTCCTTACGGAAATCTAAGTAAGACTTCCAAAGCTCAAGTCCTTTTCCTTTAGGGTTCTTGATGTCTTCAGCAACACCCATTACTTGCATTGGCTCATCGTACTTATCCTTACCGTTCACAAACTCAAGGTTCATTCTTGCCGGCTTCAATGGATTCTTGGTACTGTAAGCTGTAGTAATGATAGCTCCTTCTTTCCCTACAGAGGTAACATCTTCTCCACAAGTTTTAAGGATCTCTAGTTTAAGGTCATCGATCATTTTGATGCGCTTTGCAGTCATTTTGTCGATTTCCTCCACTGCCTTCGCTAAAAGGTCAGCTTTAGCTGCACGTCCAGGATTTGTTTTATCCTGCGCAGTTTCAACCAATTCTGATTTCTTTTCATCACCGCGGAATAATTCAGTCAAATTAGCTGTCTGAATGTTCTCCTCGATAGCAACGAATGCGTCTAGAATTGATTTTGATACGTTAAGAGCCAGAAGTGCGGTAAGTACGAGGTACATCATACCGATCATCTTCTGTCTCGGGGTTTCTTTTCCTCCTGCCATGATTAATTAAATTTAATTGGTTTTCAATTCATTTAATGTTCAATTTCTAAATAGTAACAATTACCCTTTAGAGATTGTCATAGCTTTTAACATATTACCGTAAACTGTATTCAAATCAGTTAAGTTCTTAGACAACATAGACATGTTCTCTTTGTATAGACGAGTATCTTCAACTGAGTCAGAAAGGTTCTTCATCATATCAGTTACTTGAGACTGGAATTTCTCAGTAGCTTCTAAGTGAGCAGATGATCCTTTCAACTGAAGTTCGTATACATTGTTAAGTGCTGCCAAGTTCTTAGAAACTTTTTGCATTTGCTCTCCGAAAGATTCTCCTTCACCGGCTGTAGAAGTCATTCCTGAAATAGCAACTGATGCTCTTTCGTAAGCTTCTGAAAGACCAGATACTTTATCTGAAGCCGCCTGAAGGCTGTTTACGTAAGAATCTGTAGCCGCTGCTGCTGAAGTAACACCTTTCAACTGAGCTGCATTTTCACCAAGAGTTCTCATCCCGTCTCCTAGTCTTTCTAACAATTCTCCGTCAATCTTAGCTTCTTCAAGCATTTTGTCAAGCTGGTCTGTGATTCCAGTACCACCTTTTCCTCCACGACCACCAGCTGCAGGTAGAGCATCATGATCTAATTCATCAGAGTGACCTAGAGCCAACTCAGGGTATACAAGCTCCCAGTTTGGATCTTCGTGAATTGGTTCGAATGCTGAGAAGATGAAGATCAATGCCTCCGTACTCAAACCAATGATAAGCATTAGTGATGCACCTGGCCAGTGCTGAATTTTAAATAAGGCTCCAACGATTACGACTGCTGCACCGAATCCGTACAGTTTCGCCATAAACTTTTTCCATCCTTTACTTCCTGGTTTCATAGTTTTCCTTGTTTTTAGG
>JBMSGX010000304.1:0-2130 GCA_049416285.1 Crocinitomicaceae bacterium
ATTCGAAACTCCTCAGCTTTATCCAAGCCTGAAATTTCAAACCCTTTGATCTCTTCAAGTACTTCTTCTATCTGCTGTTTCATCTGTTGCAAGCCAACTAATCGGCTTCTTTTACGTTATAATATTCAGAAGGGTGTAACAAAACATGCATGAAAATTGTTAACCCTTTATAACCATTTCGGTTAAATCTCGTACGAAATTACGAATTAACTGATAAAACGGATTTTTATTGACCAAAAATTAAACTTATATTTGGGTGCTTTTGAAACCCGGTAAAATGAAGAATATAAGCAAAATAGGAGCCTTATTCGGACTAATGCTGATCTTCGTGCTTACAGCTTGTAAAAACGATAATCCGTCTGTAATTAAGGTGTTTGTGAGAGACGCTAGTAATGCGCTCGTAACAGGCGCGAAAGTAGTCATCATTGGTGACCAGCAATCCAACCCTCCGACAAGTGCTTATGTTGACACAGTTGTAACGAACGCCTCAGGTTATTCAACTTTTAACATGGATGAGTTCTACAGCGCTACAGGTCCGGATGAAACAACAGGATATTTCGATATCGTTGTGAAAAAGGATGCTAAAACAGCGCAAGGTTACATCAGAAGTCGTGTTCACACTACCGCAGTTGAGACAGTTTACCTGCCTAATTAACAAGATACACTATGAAAGACAACAAGATTTTTAAATTCGGGGCGCTGCTTTTTGTAATCCTTATCGTTGGATTGGGATGTAGAAGAAAGCAGGATACAATTGCGATTATTCACGTTCGTGATGTAACGAACAATGTCGTTGTGAACGCCGAGGTAGAGATTACAGCCGAATCATCAATTGGGACGCAAGGACAGGTTGATACGAGTATTCGTCGGGTGGCTTACTCGGATAACAACGGAGAAGCTACATTCAATTTCAACGATGTTTATCAGCTTGGTCAAGCAGGTGTTGGTATTTTCAACATCAAAGCGATCAAAGGTCAGCAAGATGGTATTGGTATCATCAAAGTTGAGCAAGAAACAACTTCAGAAGAAACTGTATTCGTTCAATAGAAACGTATTACAATTAGTATATTAAAGGCGCTGTTAGCGCCTTTTTTTGTGCCATGAAAATTCTATCCAGCGATCAAATAAGAAAAGCGGATGCTCATACGATCAAGCATGAGCCTGTTTCTTCTGTGGACCTTATGGAAAGGGCTTCTATGGCCTTTGTAAAAAGGTTGTTATTACTTCGTCCGAACGATACGGAATACATCATTTTTACCGGTCCAGGGAATAACGGTGGAGATGGGTTAGTCATCGCGAGATTACTTTCAGAAAAGGATAAGCGTGTTACGCTAGTAAATGTAGAATTCACAGAAAACTACTCTTCAGACTATTCGGTAAACAGAAAGCGTTTGAAAGATACGGCCGTTCACTTTATTAATATCTCTCAACTTGAAGATATTCCCGTAGTTGAAGAAAAGGCAGTAATTATAGACGCAATCTTTGGTAGCGGTCTTTCGAGACCAGTCGAAGGATTTCCTGCTTCAGTGATCAATCACATAAACAGTCTCAAAAACGTCGTTGTTTCTGTAGATATCCCTTCTGGGTTATTTCATGACCACAATTCTGAAAATCCATTCACGGCGGTAATCGAAGCGGAACTTACCATATCCTTTCAAATTCCGAAGCTGTGTTTTCTACTTCCAGAAACAGCGAAGTATGTTGGATCATGGGAGATTGTCAACATAGGTTTAGATGAATCATTCATTCATGAGCTTAAGACATCGTATTACACGTTAGAACTTGCTGATATTCCGAAAATAGACCGTGATAAATTTGCGCACAAAGGAACATTTGGGCATGCGCTTTTGTGTGCCGGAAGCCTTGGTAAAATGGGGGCAGCCATACTTTCTTCTCGCGCTTGCTTGCGCGCGGGTGTTGGTTTACTCAGCACGATCGTTCCGAGCTGCGGATATGAGATCATTCAAGAGTCCGTTCCTGAAGCCATGGCAATACCTATGGGTGAAAACGAACTAGCGGGAACCCCTGAAGTTTCTGAGAAACATAATGCAATTGGTGTCGGTCCAGGTATTGACACTTCGGAAGAGACGGCCGCTTTTATTGAAATGCTTTTCAGAGGAAGTAACTGTC
>JBMSGX010000305.1:0-2129 GCA_049416285.1 Crocinitomicaceae bacterium
TGCTTGATTGCAGCGGCAACATTCGCAAGGTTTGCAACAAGGTCTGTTTCGTCACCAACAAGCGCCTTGATCTGAGGGATCAATGAGTCATAGATCGCTGATTTCTCCCCTGAAATTACCGTTAAATCCTCTGCCATAGCTGCGTTTTATACAAAAGTGTTGTTTTTATGTTACATCTGCAATTTTTCACTAACTTCAATAGAACTAACCTATTTTACCACTACCAAAACAACGAAAAATGTTAGATCAATTACAATTAGACAAAATACTCTTTCTGGATATAGAAACGGTTCCGGGAACATATGCGTATGTAGATGTCGATGAAAAAACAAAAGAACTGTTTCACGCAAAGACGCGGTTTCTGAAAAAGGATGATGAAACCACATTCGAAAGCATCTACAATGACCGCGCGGGCATTTATGCTGAGTTTGGAAAGATCGTATGTATCTCTGTTGGTTTCGTTACTGAAACAAGTACAGGCCGACAGATCAGGATGAAGTCTTTTTATCATGATGATGAGCATACCTTGTTAACACAGTTCAAGAAACTATTGGACGATCACTACAACACACAGTTCCATGTTTTGTGTGGACACAACGCAAAGGAGTTTGATTTCCCTTATATCTGTCGAAGAATGTTGATCAACGGAATCAAGCTGCCGCGCATATTGGATATAGCAGGAAAGAAACCATGGGAGATCAACCATCTGGACACAATGGAACTCTGGAAGTTTGGTGACTTTAAAGCATATACCTCATTAGCGTTGCTGTGCCATGTGTTCAATATTCCGACACCAAAGGATGATATTTCCGGAGCTGATGTAGCACGTGTCTACTACGAAGAAAAGGACTTGGAACGCATCAAAGTTTACTGCGAAAAGGATGTGGTTGCACTAATTCAGTTAGCACTCCGAATGAAGGGAGATGAGCTAGTGGAAGAAGCAGATATTAAATATTCTTAGAAGGACATTAGTACAACTCCTCAATCAGGTCATAGTTTCCTTGAACGAAATGTTTGAGGTACTTAATAGATGTGTCAAAATCGACGGCCCAGGTATCATCGACAACCATTTGTTCTTTTTCACCCAGCAGGCCGAACAGGATCTTCACCTTTTTTGGTCTGTTGAACCATAAAGAAAAAACAACGCTCTCGTTTTCACCATAGTCCGCTGTTAGGCAAAAGCTAATTCCGGTTTCAATGCAGTTAAAGTCGAGAGAAGGACTGTAATGAACATCTTCTGGGTTTAATGAATCTGAAAATTTCAACTTTTCAAGCCATGGATAGTTCTTAGCAATTTCCAGCACTTCTTTACCTGATATAGGAGTATTCAAGTATTCTATTTCTTCTTTGTCCGGATGGCAGATCGAGTATTTAAATGTCATGGCTTATAGGTAGGTTAAGTTAATTGAAACGCTTGTGGTAAATATTCGATCAAGTCTGAAGCGATCATGCTCACTTCACCAACTTCTTTGGCTGCGAGGTCGCCGGATAATCCGTGTAAATACACTCCGGCTTTGGCAGCATCGACTAAAGCGTAACCCATCGCGAGAAAAGCGAGGATAACACCCGTAAGTACATCTCCTGACCCCGCAGTAGACATTCCCGGGTTTCCAGTAGTGTTGAAGTAAACAGATCCGTCAGGCAATGAAATGGATGTGTGATGACCTTTTAAAACAACGACAATATTGTGTTCTTTTGAAAGAGCTGCCTGTTTTTCAATACGCTCAAAAGTTGAGCTGCTCTCTCCGGTAAGTCGGTCAAACTCTTTTGGATGAGGTGTAAGTATTGCTCGCCCTTGAACTAGTTGTAGCAATTCACGTTGTTGACTGATGATGTTCAATGCATCAGCATCTATTACAAGTGGACAGTTACTTCCTCTGAAAAGCATTTCAATAAAAGCGGCCGTCTCTTCCGAAGTATCAATTCCCGGACCTATTCCAATGGCATTTTGTTTATCTGAAACCTGAGGGGTTCCCGCTAGTACGTTTTCACCCATGGGTATTGCCATGGCTTCAGGAACGGACTCTTGAATGATCTCATATCCGCAGTTCGGAACGATCGTGCTGAGCAAACCAACACCTGCCCGCAAGCATGCACGAGAAGAAAGTATGGCTGCACCCATTTTACCC
>JBMSGX010000306.1:0-2127 GCA_049416285.1 Crocinitomicaceae bacterium
ATTCATAATTCATCAGTCATAATTCATAACTTTGCCAAAAGTTCACACGTGGAAATTAAAAGCGCCGAATTCGTAATATCCAATACAGACATTAAAAAATGTCCTACGGATGATAAACCGGAATATGCATTTATCGGAAGATCCAATGTTGGAAAGTCTTCATTGATCAACATGTTGACCGAAAAAAAAGGCTTGGCAAAAACATCAGGAAAACCGGGTAAGACACAGCTTATCAATCACTTTATTATCAATGATGAGTGGTACCTGGTCGATCTTCCGGGTTACGGTTACGCGAAAACATCGAAGAAAAACAGAGCAACCTGGGAGAAATTTATCGTTGACTTCCTCACCAAACGTGAGACACTCGTTAATGTATTTGTTCTGCTTGATTCACGTTTGGAACCTCAAAAGATCGACCTCGAATTCATGAACTGGTGTGGGGAAAAACAGATCCCTTTTTCAATGGTCTTCACAAAGATCGATAAGTTGTCCAGCTCGGCTCTGCAAAAAAATCTGGCACGTTATAAAAAGGAGATGTTGAAATACTGGGAGGAAATTCCACCTGTTTTTGTGACTTCTAGTACTTCTGCATTTGGACGGGAGAAGCTCTTGAACTATATCGAGGCGATCAACGAAAACATATAGAACGATAACTTTATGTAATCTTCATTACAAAAGATACATCGAAAGTTTACGACATTTGTATCACGAACAAACATGAAACACAATGATAGTAGAACAATTATATACGAAATGTCTTGCAGAGGCAGCTTACTACATCGAAAGCAACGGTGAAGCAGCTATTATTGATCCCTTAAGAGAGACACAGCCTTATCTTGATATTGCGAACAACAACGGGGCAAAGATCAAATACATTTTTGAAACACATTTCCATGCAGACTTTGTAAGTGGTCACCTTGATCTTGCGAAGAAAACAGGAGCAACGATCGTTTACGGCCCGAAGGCAAACCCTGCTTATGACGTGATCGAAGCAACTGACGGACAGGAATTTAAAATTGGTGCTGTAACGATCCGCGTATTGCACACACCAGGACATACACCTGAATCGAGTACGTATCTTTTGATCGATGAGAACGGAAAAGAACATGCCATCTTCACTGGAGATACCTTGTTCTTGGGAGATGTTGGACGTCCTGACCTTGCGATCAAATCAGACCTTACACAAGAGGACCTTGCAGGAATGCTTTTCGATTCATTGCGAAACAAGATCATGACACTTCCGGATGAAACAGTTGTTTATCCGGGACACGGCGCAGGATCTTCATGTGGTAAGAATATGAGCTCCGAAACAGTTGGAACATTGGGCGAGCAAAAGCAAACAAACTATGCCTTGCGCGCTGACATGACCAAAGAGGAGTTTATCAAAGAAGTAACGACAGGTATTCTTCCTCCTCCACAGTACTTCCCAAAAAACGCGCAGATGAACAAAATGGGATATGAATCGTTCGACGAAGTATTGGAGAATGGTTTGAAAGCGCTTTCATTGGATGAATTCAATATGGAAGTAGAGAAAGGAGCACTGATCCTTGACGTGAGAACACAAAAAGAATTTATCCAAGGATTTATTCCAAACTCATTATTCATTGGACTAAACGGAACGTTTGCAATGTGGGTAGGAGCGTTGATCGAAGACATCAATCAACCGATCGTTTTGATCGCACCTGAAGGAAAAGAGGAAGAAGCAGTAACACGTCTTTCTCGTGTTGGATACGATAACACAGTTGGTTACTTGAAAGGTGGAGCGCATACTTTTGCAAATGCAGGAGGACAGCTGAATACCATTACGTCAATTCCAGCAAGTGAATTGGCAGAATTGCACGGTGAAGCGCATATTGTTGATGTAAGAAAACCAGGAGAATTCCAGTCTGAACACGTTTTGGATGCAGTTACATACCCTTTGGATTACATCAATGAGCATATCAGTGAGCTTGATAAAGACAAGACACATCATATCCATTGTGCGGGTGGATACAGAAGTGTGATCGCGATCTCTCGCTTGATGCAGGAAGGTTATACTAAACTGATCGACGTTGCTGGAGGATATGGAGCGATCAAGGAAACATCTATCCCTAAAACAGATTATGTTTGTCCGAGTACACTTAAGTA
>JBMSGX010000307.1:0-2126 GCA_049416285.1 Crocinitomicaceae bacterium
ATGGACGGCATCATCTATCAGTTGACATGGAGAAGTGGTAAGTGCTTCGTGTATGATGCTGAAGAATTGAAAATTCAATCCGAATTCAACTATAATGGAGAAGGTTGGGGACTTTGTAATGACGGAACGCACCTCATTATGTCTGATGGAACAGAGCGCATCACCTTCCGTGACCCAAAAACATTTCAGATCTTAAGAACTATCGAGGTGTATAACAATACGATGCCTATTACCAACTTGAATGAGTTGGAATACATCGATGGTAAGATCTATGCAAACATCTATTTATCGGATGGCGTTGTTGTGATCGACCCACAAACAGGGAAAGTGTTGGAAGAGATTGATGCTAGTGAGTTAACCAGACAAGTATTACCGCAGCTTCAGGCGGGAGAAGTATTGAATGGAATCGCTTACGATGAAGCAAACAACAAGATATATATGACCGGTAAGAACTGGCCAAACATGTTCCAAGTGGAATTTGTAAAAATGGATTAAGCGTCGAACGCCTTGAATGGATCAAAAGAGGTTAAGTTTTGTACCTCTTTGACTGTGTGATCTTCAACCCTCAAAACTCTTCCGGGATACTTTTCTACGAGAGCAAGGTCGTGCGTTGCCATGATAATTGCAGCACCTTCTTCTTTAGCAACAGCAATCAACAATTGCATGATCTCTTCAGATGTTTCAGGATCAAGGTTTCCCGTTGGCTCGTCTGCCAGTATCAGCTTGGGTTTATTTAAGAGTGATCTCGCTATAGAAACGCGTTGTTGCTCACCGCCGGATAAAGCAAAAGGCATCGTTTCCATTTTTGATTCAAGTCCAACAAGTTGCAAGACCTCCTTGGCGCGCTGACGCATTAATTTTTTGTCTTTCCAACCAGACGCGCCCATCACGAACATGAGGTTCTTCAAAACGCTTCTATCCGTTAAAAGCTGAAAGTCCTGGAAAACAATACCAAGCGTTCGACGGAGCTTTGGTATGTCTTTACGCTTCATCGATGTTAGATCAAATTCACCAATGTGCCCTTTTCCATCACTTAGAAATAATTCTCCATAAAGCGTCTTCAACAAGGAACTTTTACCGCTTCCCGTTTTACCAATGAGATAAACGAATTCATTTTCATCCAAATGAATGTTCACATCCTTCAGCACAACAGTTTCGCGCTGACATATTTCACCGTTCTGTATTTCAATTACTTTACCCAATGGTGTCAATTTGAGGTAAAGATCGAGAATCTCTCATGAATTTTTGGCCCGGAGATTGATATAATCTTAACAGAAAAGCGTTTAAAACTTTTAGAACCCCTCTCCATTCCCCCGCTTTAAGAAATATACTTTTATCTCGATGAAAAGTGCAGTGATGAATAGAATTTGTGTAATACTGTTTTTGTTGGTATCAACGGTTACTTTCGGACAAACATCTGAGAAGTACAACAGTGAGTACGCCGAATTCTATAAGGCGGAAGATCTTTATGAAAAAGAGCAATACGGCTCTGCGAAGAAAGAGTTCAGAGCGTTTATCGATGAGTTGGGTGAGCCAAACAACCCGATGCAGATAAAGGCAAGATACTACGAGGCGATGTCTGCCTTAATGTTATACAACAACGATGCTCTGAAACTGCTTCAAGACTTTATTACGGATTACCCGGAAACGATCTACAAAAAACGTATCTACTTTGAGCTGGGTAGATTCTACTACAGAAAGAAGAAATATGATGATGCCCTCGTTTGGTTTAATAAGTTAACCATTCAGGACATTGAGCCAGAAGATAGAGATGAATTCTATTTCAAGGTTGGATATTCGTATTTCAAGGAAGAAAGATTCACGGAAGCACGTAACACTTTCCATGAAATTAAAGATGGGGATTCACAATACGCCTCGCCTGCTTTGTACTATTACAGTCACATAGCTTATCAAAACAAGGAGTACCAGCTTGCACTGGACGGATTCTTGAAACTTCAGGATGATCCGAATTTTGGTAAAGTTGTGCCTTACTATATCGCCCAGATCTATTATCTGCAGGGTAATTATGAGGCTGTGACAGAGTTCGCACCGAAGATCACAGATAAGGGAGGAGTGGTGAACAAAAAGGACATCAACCACCTGATCGGTGATGCGTATTACAGAGT
>JBMSGX010000308.1:0-2122 GCA_049416285.1 Crocinitomicaceae bacterium
GCGATCTCTGTTGGAGGTCAAATGTTTGGTTATCGTGACTTCAGATCATACAAGGGAGGTGTAGGTTATGGAATGCAGCTCGGCGAGAAGTTTTATGCTGGTGTTCAGATGAACTATATGGGTATTCAACTAAATGATGTCTATGGAAGTAAGAATGGCGTAGGAGGTGATCTAGGAGTTTTGGGTAAGGTTACGGAGAATTGGTTGATCGGCTTTTCAGTTGCTAATTTGTTCAGGTCGAAACTGGCGGAATTTCAAGATGATCGTATGACAACGCTGATGAGATTCGGTAGCTCTTATCGATTGTCTGAGAAGGCTTTGATCACGGGAGAAGTCGAGAAAGACATAGAAAATCCAATGCGTTTCAAAGCTGGGGTGGAATACAAGCCATTTGACCAGTTTAGCTTAAGAGGAGGTGTTGCTACTGCACCTATAGAACTATCTTTTGGTGTGGGTTATTTGGCTAAAGTTATATCAATAAATGTAGGAAGTTCATACCATCAGATTCTCGGGTGGTCTCCTCATTTCGGACTTACTTATTCTAAGTTATAAAAATGGATAGGCTGCAGAAATATCTTGTTGTCTTGGCAGTATTGTGCAGCTATTCTTATGGGGTAGCGCAAGAGAAAGAAGAAATCGTGCAGCAGCGTATTGAGTTCATTTCTGAGCAGCTGGAAAGTGAGAGCGTTGATCTAACAAACGTTCTTGAGATCCTGAATTACAGATATGATAGGCCGCTCAACCTAAACAGTGCAACCAGTGAAGAGCTACAGGAATTAAATCTTCTTACGGACGTTCAGATCAATGACCTCTTACTGCACCGTGAATTGTTCGGCAAGTTCATTTCCATTTACGAGTTACAGTCATTGAAGTACTGGGATATGAATACGATCCGATTATTGCTGCCTTTTGTGAAGGTGGATGATAAATTGGATCAGTTACATGTTGGATTGAAAGAAGCGGTGAAGAATGGTAAGTTTGAAGCTTTCTTAAGATATCAGCGTGTGCCGGAGTTTAAGAATGGATATGAAGATGTTTCTGATTCATTACAAGAAAATTCTAATTCATATTATTACGGAAATCCGGATAGGTATTACACACGATTACGATTCAGCTATCGTACCAACTTGAGCGTTGGAATCACTGCAGAAAAAGATCCAGGTGAGGAGTTCTTCCAGGGAACTCAGAAAAACGGATTTGACTTTTACTCAGCGCACGCATTTTACAAAGGAGGGAAGTATCTTAAAGCAGTGGCTTTAGGCGATTATCAAGTGCAGATCGGACAGGGATTAAATTTCTGGTCAGGTTATGCCTTTGGAAAGACCGCTGATGTGACCAATGTGAAAAGGACAGCACAGTCACTACGTCCATATACTTCTGTTGACGAAACACGTTTCTTGCGCGGAGCCGGAGTTGAGGTGGGATATGGAAAGTTCTCTCTTATGGGATTTGGTTCTTACAAGGGAATCGATGCTTCCGTGATCGTAGATACACTATTAGAAGAGCAGGAATTTGCCAGCAGTATCAATTTAACCGGTCTTCACAGAACAAACTCTGAGCTTGCCAGGAAAAATACACTTCAGGAGATCATTGGTGGAGCCAACTTGCGCTATGATACACGTAATTTACATGTTGGTGTGGCAAGTGTGTACCAACGCTATGATAATCCCTACAACAAGGAAACAGTGCCTTACAATCAGTTCGATTTCCGGGGGAAAGATAATATTTCAACGAGCCTTGATTATACCTGGGTAATCCGCAACTTCAACTTCTTCGGGGAAGTTGCACATTCATCGTATGACAATGGATGGGCGCAATTACATGGAGTACTTTTCTCTTTGGATAGAAGAGCTTCAATGAGCGTTATTTACCGAGATTATCAGCGGAACTATCAGACCTTCTATAATAATGGATTCTCAGAAGGGTCCAGGACGCAAAACGAACGTGGACTTTACACTGCGCTTAAGTTCAACCTTACGAAAAAGTGGTCATTGAACACTTATGCTGATGTATTTTCATTCCCTTGGTTGAAGTACCTGGTTGACGCACCCTCGGAAGGACATGAGCTATTCATTCAACCGACGTACAAGCCGAACAGAGAGCTTGAGATCTATGCACGATT
>JBMSGX010000309.1:0-2116 GCA_049416285.1 Crocinitomicaceae bacterium
GACATCAAAAACAGCAATATACTTTTCAGAGACAAAAGCAATGAGTACTTTAGTCGTGAAGAAAATCCAGCTTTGGCATTCGAATATTTCATATCCAGGAAAACTCTTAAAAGCGTTATAAAAGGTAAGAAAGTTTCTCAACCTATCGTACGCATTTCGATTATCAGTATTGCTTTGGCAATGATAGTCAATTTAATCACAATTGCCATAGTTACTGGATTCCAGCAAGAAGTGCGCCAAAAGATCAGCGGATTTGGTTCACATATCTTTCTTATGTCGGCAGGAGAAGGATCGATATATGAAAGCTCACCTTTTGTAGAGAACAACAACCTGAGAACTTCATTATTAGATGTTGAGGGTGTTAAAGCCGTGCATCCTGTTGGATTTAAACCAGTCCTTTTTCAATCAAACAAGTCAGAGATCACCTACAAACTTCCTAATGGAAGAGACACGGTAGAATATCAGCTGGAAGTTTCAGGAAGTATCGTGAAGGGTGTAGATGAAAGTTTTGATTGGAGCTTCTTTAACGAGCATCTGATTGAAGGACGTGTACCGAATATTAAAATGGATTCTTTATCCAATGAAGTATTGATCTCTCAAAAACTCGCTTTACAACTTGCGTACAAAACGAACGATGAGGTAAGTGCATTCTTCGTGAGAAACCAACCTGTAAAGCGAAAGTTCAAGATCGTAGGTATCTACCGTTCAGGTATGGATGAATTCGATCAGAAAATGGTCATTGGTGATCTCAAGTACGTTCAGGAACTGAATGATTGGGGTATCAAATCAAGTATTCGAGTTGCAGACACATTAGATGCCGGAGGTAACTTGATCATATTTGGTGATGTAACAGGGGGAAATGGTAATTATCGTTACGACTGGGGGAAAGGGTTTGAGAGACACAAAGGATTCATCACGTGTCCAAGAAAGGATACACTCATTAGATTGATCGTATCCGACTACTGGACAGATATCGATGCCTCTTTAATGGAAACAACAATTCCAGATACCTCATACTTGGAGATTAATATTGAAGGAGATAAGAGTTCATGGTGTGACATTCAATTGAATGAATTAGATGAAATAGACAAGTTTTATTTAAACGACGATGGTAGCAGGTATCGCGTCGAAGCCGGTACCAAAACAATAACCTTCACCTCTTTGCCCGGAAAGGGGTCATCTGGTCACTATGTCGGAGGGATGGAAGTCATTGTTAACGACTGGGAAAGCCTTGAACCGTCATTTGACAAGAT
Organism: Crocinitomicaceae bacterium; assembly: GCA_049416285.1. Taxonomy (GTDB): domain Bacteria; phylum Bacteroidota; class Bacteroidia; order Flavobacteriales_D; family Crocinitomicaceae; genus UBA4466. The sequence continues at coordinate 1,254 of JBMSGX010000309.1, forward strand.
CAATAAGATGATAGCCTTTAAGCCGGACGATAGAGGTTATGTACTAAAGGCAACGAGTATTATTGAGAACGAAAGCGATGTGTTTGTTTGGCTAAGCTTCTTGGATATCAATGTCTGGATCATTTTAACACTTATGGTGTTGATCGGTATTATTAATATGGGTTCCGCGTTGCTAGTTCTTATTCTGATCCGCTCTAACTTCATCGGACTTTTGAAATCAATGGGTGCCTCGAATTGGTACATTCGAAAGATCTTCTTATATCAGGCAGGATTTCTTATCGGAAGGGGTATGATCTATGGAAACATTATTGGAATTTCACTGTGTATCATCCAGCAACAGTTCGGACTATTCCCGCTAAATGCCGAAGTATACTATTTAAGTGAAGTTCCTATTCAACTCGATTTACTGCACATCGCTTTACTTAATGTCGGAACGATGATCGTATGTATTAGCGCACTTGTTATTCCAAGTATGGTTATCTCGAGAATCCAACCTGCAAAGAGTATCAAGTTTAATTAACTAGTCGGCATCCTTTGGTCTCGTCTCTGAAATGTCCTGTTTAAAAAGTTCGTATGCTTCCATGGCCAATTTTCTGAGCTGCTCCCTATCGCTTGAACTGTACTGACCATTCTTTATGATCTTATCTACAATGTAGTAGCTTAAGTCTAGCCCCTCATCCGTTTTGGGAAAATAAAAGAACTCGTCCCCGAAAAGATCATGTATCATTCTTTGCTCAAATCCCTTTTCAAGTAAAAGGTCCTTCACTTTAATCTCAATTTTATTTCTTGGGTCTGAATCTAAAACACCTGAATAGGTGTAAACCGATAGCGTTAGCATCAGTAGTAGGGTAATTATCTGATTA
>JBMSGX010000310.1:0-2078 GCA_049416285.1 Crocinitomicaceae bacterium
ACGGACGATCGGAAGGTAGTCGCCCTCCGCAACGTTCATTCCACCCGGTCCACCCCCAAAATTTCTTTCCTGCTCATTGGTAAATGGTTTCAGAACAAAACATATGAATCGCTTGCCTTTGATCGAGATTACACATCCTACTTCCCTATTGCCGTTACGAGAGTATCAGATGAAGGCGAAGAAATAATTGAATTAGACAAGATCGAAGTTGGAGACAGCATCCTTTTAAGAAATGAAGAGATCATTCCTTGCGACAGCACTCTACTCACTGATGAGTGTACCATTGACTACAGCTTTGTTACTGGAGAGTCTCAACCTATAAAGAAACACAAAGGTGACTTCATCTTTGCGGGTGGTAAGATCGTCGGTTCGAAGACAATTGTGCGAAGTGAGAAAAAGACTGACAGATCACATATTACTCAAATGTGGAATGATGCTTCGAACTCAGAGAAATATGAAGACACAACTGATCAAGTAAGTAAATATTTCCTTGCTGGATTACTCATTGTTGCTTCAGGTGCTGCTATCACATGGGCGTTGATTGATCCCACTAGGACATTATCGATAGTAGTTGCCGTTCTGATCGTTGCATGTCCTTGTGCATTGGCATTGTCGCGCCCTTTTACGTATGGTTCTATTATGCGCCAACTGGGAAGAAAGAGCTTTTATTTGAAGAATAGTGATGTCGTTCGAAAACTTACCGATATTGACGTCATTGTACTTGATAAAACCGGAACGTTAACAGCAAACAGTTTCGATTCGGTTGAATATATCGGAAGTGCATTAAGTGCAGAAGAAAAGCAACTTGTTGTTAGTGTGAGCAGCAATTCTACGCATCCTTTATCAAGAAGTATTACCAAAATGATGGTGCGTGAAAATCGTATCAACGAGTTCACAGACACAACTCTTTTTGAAGAGATAAAGGGAAAAGGTATTCGTTCAAAAATTGGTGAAATAGACGTTTTACTTGGATCCTCTGATTTAGTATCAGAAAACTTCGAAGACACTGAAACAGTAGTTCACCTTAAAATAAACGGCGTTTACAAAGGAAAATTTGTCTTTGCATCTAACTTCCGGGAGAATATCTGGAACTGCTTGGACACACTTGCAAATTCATATGAATTGCATGTCCTATCGGGTGATAATCCAAAAGACGCAGGTGTGATTGAAGCACAATCTGGCTCCATTACGAAAATGATCTTCAATCAAAAACCACAGGATAAACTGAACTACATTAGAGAACTGCAAACAACGGGTAAAAAAGTTGCAATGATCGGTGATGGATTGAATGACTCAGGTGCGCTATCTGCTGCTGATATCGGTATTGCTGTTTCCGAAGATATGTTCAACTTCACACCAAATTCGGACGCGATCATTGCGGGTAATGCACTTTCTAACCTGCACAATTTACTGTCAATTTCATTGCATTCGAGAACAGTTTTACGCGTATGTTACACGTTCTCAATTCTTTACAATATCATCGGATTAACATTTGCAATTAGCGGCAATTTTACACCACTTATTGCGGCCATTTTAATGCCAATAAGTTCAATTAGCATTGTCTTTATCTCTACGTTGCTTAGCCGCACAAAAAACTGATTAACAACACCTTACAAACCCTTGTAAAATCAGGACTTTAATGCTCATGACAAAAACATGACATTAATCAGCTTTTTTGCCTCACGCGTATCATTAATTCCCGCATGCAAAGTCTCTTCCTTTGTCCTATGGGAATCATTTATCTGATGCTAATCGTAAGTCTTTTGATCGCGCTGTTTTTTCTGCTCGGTTTTCTTTGGGCAGCCAAATCAGGCCAATATGAAGACGATTATTCTCCATCAGTTCGCATTCTCTTTGACGACGAAAAAAACAAAAAAGTAAATCAATCATCTAATGGAAGTACAGAAGTTTAGCTACGACAATACAGTTGTAAGGAATTTCGGATGGGCAACGATCATTTGGGGTATTATCGGAATGATCGTAGGGTTAGTTGCAGCATTGCAGCTTGCGTTCCCAGAATTTTTCAATGACTACCTCGGGTTTCCGATCCTATCATTTGGTAGAATTAGACCACTGCA
>JBMSGX010000311.1:0-2076 GCA_049416285.1 Crocinitomicaceae bacterium
GGGAGAATCCAGAGAATATTGGTTCACCGATCAATAGCACAGGAAATGACTACGCGATTGTGGAAATAGATGACAGACACGGAATCTTTACATCAGAAAGAAAAAGTCGTAATGGAGAGTACGTTCCTGATCTATACACATACGAGCTTCCTCCAAACCTATTCACATTGAAAGTTATTGTTAGTGAGCTTGGAAATACAGATGTGAAGATCGAAGATGTGAAAGTGACGGTTAAGGGGTCAGACGGAAAAGCTATCCCTGTTGGATTTACAATGGAGGATGGTTCTTACTTCTGGGAAAAGAGCCCGGCAAGCGGAGACCGCTACATCAATGAGGAGGCTGATTATACGATTACTATCTCAAAAGAAGGTTACCATGAGGATAAGAAAGGGTCTTCCTTCTCAACAAAAGGTACTGAGACTGGTAAAGACTACGTAATTGATATGGCGTTACTTCCTAAGACGCCAATTCGTCTGCCGGAGGTACGTTATCCATTGGATAGATGGGAGCTATTGGTTGACTCAACGATCAACTCTCCTGACTCCTTACAGTTCGTGTATGATTTGTTAGAAGAATATCCTAACATGGTTCTTGAGCTAAGTTCACATACCGATGCCAGAGGTAAAGATGCACGTAACCAGAAGCTTTCTGAAAACAGAGCAAGAGCATGTTACATTTACCTAGTGAAGGAAAAAGGAGTTGATCCGCGCAGAATCGTTCCGGTTGGTAAGGGTGAAGCCGAGCCGCGAAAGGTTTGGAAGAAAGGTGATAAATACCTTGTTGTAAAGCCTGCTGATATGACAGGGGTTGAGGAATTGGTTTTGAAGGAGGAGTACATTAACGAATACAAATCGAAAGATCCTCAAATGTTTAAAATGCTTCATCAGTTTAATAGACGTACTGAAGGAAGAGTGTTAAACATGGATTTTGATCCGGCCACAGCGCCTGCTGCAGATCCAAAACTACTTGAGTACATTCCTTATCCATAAGGGCAAAGAAATAAAATGAAGGGCATCCAAATGGATGCCCTTTTTTTGTATCTTATTGTACCTAACCTATTACAATGGAAGAGAAATACCTGCATCTCATATGGGAGATGAAGCGTCTCCCGTCGAATGATTTGACCACAGTAGACGGAGTTAAAATTCAAATACAGTCATTCGGGATTCGTAATGATGACCTTGCCGGACCCGACTTTTTTTATGGCAGGGTCAATTACGATGGTATTACGCATTTTGGAATGATCGAAATTCATGTAAAGAGTTCAGATTGGTACCGACACGGTCATCAAACTGATCGACGTTACAACAATGTAATCTTGCACGCAGTGTATGAATATGATAAACCCGTTATTCAAAACGGTGTGGAAATTCCGACCATAGAATTAAAACCATTTATTGAAAAAGAGCACTACCTAAAGTTTCAGCAAGGGCGATTAGAATCCCTGTTAATTCTTTGTAGAAGCCAACTACATGCGATTCCGCCAATATATTTGGAATCCATGAAGTCCGGAGCTCTGGTGCAAAGGTTATCCGAAAAAGTGGCTCATGTGACGAAGCTTGTTGGGTTGAAATCAAATGACGTTTTATACGGATTAATAACATTGACATTCGGAACAGGTAAAAATAAAAATGGTTTCGAAAGGATTCTGCAACACTTGCCGAGAGGGCGAATGTATAATGAAGGGCAATTACGCAAACCTGCATATTCATGTCAGGCAAATGCAATATTAAGAGAATACAGGAGCACCTCTGAGTGGAATTACAAAGGCTTAAGGCCTCAAGGCGCCCCTGAGATCCGCTTAGAACAATTGATCAATACGTTAGACTCACTGAACTTAGATCAAATGGCTTCAATTGTGTCAGCAAATGAATTAGGAAATGAATGTATTGGTTTCGTGAAACGCTTGGACTTAACACCCTTCATGAAAGACCAGTTAATTATAAATGCTATCGTACCTTTTATCTGGTATCGTGGAATTCAATTAAACGATGAGCTATACAAAGAGCTTGCTTTAGCGCTTTTGGAGAAAATACGAGTTGAAGATAATAAGGTCATTCGTCAATGGAAAAAGCA
>JBMSGX010000312.1:0-2046 GCA_049416285.1 Crocinitomicaceae bacterium
ACCTCGGTCCGGGTACATTGTATTTTTCAATAAGACTCATTTCTCTCAGCTTGATGGACCGAAGTTACGGCCATGTCGAATTGTAAAAAATGACATTCATCAACTTTGATATACTAATGGCTTTTATTAACTTTGAGTCAAACGAACTATTACGAATTACTAATGCTGGACAAGTCACACAAGCATGTAACATGCGAAACCTGTTTATCAAGAGATACATCACTTTTTGGAACATTTTGTGGTGATGATGTTACAGATCTAAATGATTCCAAATCTTGCAACTATTTTAAGAAAAACCAACCGCTTTTTTTAGAGGGGAGTATACCAAGAGGAGTTTATTGTATCAACCAAGGCAAGGTTAAGGTCTATACTCGAGGCGAGGAAGGTAAGGAGCAAATCATTCACATCGCGAAAGCAGGAGATATTGTAGGTTTCAGGGCAATGTTTAGTGGAGATCCGTACAAGGTAGCGGCTTCCACACTGGAAGAATGTAATATTTGTTTCATAGGAAAATCAGATTTCCTGAATCTTGTAGATACAAATCTAACTTTGCGCAATGGAATAATGCGAGAGCTTTCAAAAGAGTTGGCTGAAAGAGCTGGATTTATTACTAATATGGCACAGAAGTCTGTGCGTGAGCGTCTAGCGTATGTCTTAATGATGCTTGATGATATCTACGAAGGCGAAATGATCAATATGACACGTGAAGATCTTGCAAACTTCGTTGGAACAGCAACTGAAACGTTGATCCGCCTATTGAAAGACTTTAAAGAAGAAGAATTGATCACAACGCACACGCGCAAGATCGAGATATTGGATAAAGAAGGCCTGCTAATGATAGCAGGCACTTAATTACCATTTTGCATCTGGGTATTTACTAGGAAGGTACTGCATTTCACATAGCATGTGCCCCAGATACTCTGAATGTCTACCTTCTTTTCCGCCTGTTTGGAATACTGTTGTTTCCGGAAGTTTTAAGTTTGAAAGAAACATTAGCTCTTTCACTTTTTGTATCCATTTGGATTCAACCTCCTTTAAGTCAACGCTAATTTTATCTGCTCTTAGCGCTTTGTCAGCTTCTGACGGGATAAATAATTCACCTGTTAACGGATACAAGTCGTTAATGGCTTGTTGCGCTTTCTTTCTGGAAACGATCGTACCATTACCAAATCGGATCATCCATTCAGAACTTCTTCTTAAATGATAAGTCACCTCTTTCAATGATTTAGCTGCTACCTCGGAAAGGAATTTATCTTCACTGTGAGCGAGTGCTGATAAGAAGTAGTAATTGAAGTTATCCAAAAAGAACTGGCGTACCATAATATAAGCAAAGTCAGTGTTTGGCTGCTCTGCAAGCAAGGTATTATAATACTCCCATTCCGATCTTCTGTAGGCCACATCATCTCCGCATGAACCGTCTCCTTTTAACTTCGCTGCTTCTTCATAAATAGATTCCGCAAATCCAATCAAGTCCAATGCTACATTCGTTCCTGCAAGATCTTCTTCTAAGAATGGTCCTCTACTGCAATTTTCAGCTAGTCTGTGACTAAGGATGTTCGCATTGTCTGCAATCTCCAGATAGTATTTAATTTTCGCGTCCATATTACATTTGTTTAACTCCTTCCGGAAGGTTGTAGAATGTAGGGTGGCGATAGATCTTGTCATTTGATGGCTCGAAGAATGAGCTACTCTCTGAATTCGAAACTGCTACGATCTCTTCGCTAGGAACTAGCCAAAGTGCAACTCCTTCAGATCTACGTGTGTAAACGTCTCTGGCGTTTTCAATGGCCATTTCTTTATCGAATGCATGAACACTTCCTGCATGTTTAAATGGTTGACCGGGTTTACTCTGAATGAAAACCTCCCAAAGCTTTCCTTGATTGTCTGTATTGCTCATAATTCAGTTTTTAGTAGATGTTTTTAATTTGAAATAGGCGACCACTGTAGTTGAAAGACTCTCCTTCTTTTTTTCCTTTTAGGAATGGGTATAAGGGAGCATCCTTCGATACACCAACAATATGATATCCTTCGAAATCAAATGGTGTT
>JBMSGX010000313.1:0-2024 GCA_049416285.1 Crocinitomicaceae bacterium
AAGAGATCAAAGGGTTTGAAATTTCAGGCTTGGATAAAGCTGAGGAGTTTCGAATAAAATATCTTGGTTCGAAGGGATTGATCAAACAACTGTTTACACAGCTGCGCGATGTTCCGAATGAGCAGAAGCGTGAAGTTGGACAGCTTTTGAACGGTCTACGTGAGCACGCTCAAAGCAAATACGATACAGAAAAGGCAAATGCTGAGTTTTCTGAAGACACGGATGATGGGATGGATCTTTCACGTCCCGGCGATAAGATCGCAGTTGGGTCAAGACACCCTTTATCATTGGTAAGAGCTGAGATCATTGAGATTTTCAACCGTATCGGGTTCACCGTTTCTGAAGGACCTGAGATCGAAGATGACTGGCATAACTTCTCAGCATTGAATTTTCCACCGGAACATCCGGCAAGAGATATGCAGGATACTTTCTTTATTCAAAAAGGAGGAGAAGGACAGGAAGAGTTGGCTTTAAGAACGCACACAAGTTCTGTCCAGGTGAGAGTGATGGAAAATTCACAGCCGCCAATTAGAACAATTTCTCCTGGAAGAGTATATCGAAATGAAGCTATTTCTGCTAGAGCGCATTGCTTCTTTCACCAGGTGGAAGGACTTTATATTGATGAAGGAGTTTCATTTGCAGACTTGAAACAAACATTGCTTTACTTCGCGAAGGAAATGTTCGGTGAAAAGGCACAGATAAGGTTACGCCCTTCCTATTTTCCGTTTACAGAACCAAGTGCAGAGGTAGATGTTTCTTGTACTATTTGTAACTCCAAAGGTTGTAACGTGTGTAAGTACACAGGTTGGCTAGAGATCTTGGGTTGCGGAATGGTTGATCCTAACGTACTGGAAGCGAGTGGAATTGATAGCAAAAAGTATTCGGGATTTGCTTTTGGTATGGGTGTAGAACGTATTGCACAGCTGAAATATAAAGTGAATGACCTACGTTTGTATTCTGAAAATGATGTACGCTTCTTAAAGCAGTTCACAAGCGGATTATAGAGAATGGGACTATTTAGCAGAGCACCAAAAACGAAAAAACTAGATTGGCACGATCTAACATCTGTTGATCAGTTATCGGAATTGATCGAAAGTGGAGAGAAAACACTGATATTTAAACACAGCACGCGTTGTGCTATTTCAAGTATGGCTTTAAACCAGCTGGAAAACACATGGAGCGGACCTCAGGAAAACATATATTTTCTGGACCTCTTAGCACACAGGGATGTGTCAAATAAAATCGCTGAGGAGTTGCATGTTGTGCATCAGTCGCCTCAAGCGATCGTTTTTCAAGGGAGTGAAGTGTTGTATCACGATTCTCATTCTAGTATTTCGACACGTGCTATTGAAAAAGCATTAAAATAAGTATGAAGAGAATTGTCATTATAGGTCTTATTTTATTGGTTGGAGCGGCTTTATTGATCGTACCCTTAATGAAGGATGATGGAACGAATGTTATTGCTGAAACAAAGGACCCTGCAGTGTTTTTGTTTAAAGGCCCTCTGGCAGTAGTTGGAGATCAGGAAGTGACAATTGGAGTAGGAGTGAACAGTGATGAGATCGATCAACTTCAACTGATCTTCAATGATTCTGTTTTGAATGTTTGGTCGCAGCCGAAAGGTGAACTATCCTTTACATATGCGCTTGGAAAGCATGGAATTGGGGCTAAATCGCTTTCATTACGTTCGGTCTTGAAGAATGGAAAAACAGTTGTGGAAAGCAGAATCACACGCGTACTTTCTGATATCACACCTGAACGAAAGAAAGTAAGGATTCTTGCTACGGTACCACATAACGACTCTAATTATACGCAGGGACTCGAATTCTATAATGGAGTACTCTATGAAGGAACAGGTGATGAAGGCAATAGAGGAAGTACAAGACTTGGTAAGGTTGATCTGAAAACAGGAATGTACACACAAAAGGTGGGTGTTAGCAGGCCTTATTTTGGAGAAGGAATTACAATTATGGACGGCATCATCTATCAGTTGACATGGAGAAGTGGTAAGTGCTTCGTGTATG
>JBMSGX010000314.1:0-2017 GCA_049416285.1 Crocinitomicaceae bacterium
AGAAGGATGTACGGTATGATCATCAAGTAGAGGATCCCGAAGTTTATATTAGTTCCATACGCAGCCTCATCAAGCTCGCTACCTTGCTCCGTTAACAGCTTACACTGAGAACACCCCTGAGCAAAATAATGATCCATTGACACGATCGCCACAAAGATCAGTAGAACCAATATCCATTTTCTCATACCACAAATTTAAGGAATAAATGAATAGCCTCCTCATTGAGGGTTCGGTATCAGACATATAACGAATAGTGGCGCGCAAAGGAATAATTCAGCTAAATTTGTGTCATGATGAAATTGAAGTTGTTCACAGTTCTATTTATTGGGTCGGCACTATTGACTTCGTGCGGACAAAAGAATGAAGAAGTTTCGACGGTTGATAATAACAATATCGACAGTCTGATTGGTTTGTACCCGGACAGTTTACCATTGCTGATAAAGAAGAGTGAAATGCTTATCGCAGAAAGCATGTATGGAGACGCGATGAACTTTGCAGCAAAGTCATTCCGATTAGACAGTACAAATGAAACTGCTCGTATGTTGTATGCGAAATCATTGAACAACAGACCTGAAAGAACAACACAGGATATTCTCACTGCAAGAAGACACTTTCAAACGATTGTGAATGCAGATTCATTGAACAAGGAAGCATTCGTGCAATTAGGATTGACGTTTACGCAGTTGAGTGAGTTTGATCAGGCATTTGTGAACATCAACAAAGCACTTCGAATAGACAAAAAGTTCCGTGATGCTTACGTAGCAAAGGGGACGACATACCGCATGGAGATCGTCAATATTGAAAGCGAGATCCAGTCTATTGGAAATGAAGACCAGCAGAAAGTGGGCGCGTTGGCACGGGAGATCAAGGAAAGATGGGATTTGATGAAGTCATCCTACGAAACGGCTGTACAGCAAGACCCGGAGTTCTTTGAGGCATACTTTGAATTAGGAAGGATCTATCAGATGGAAGGTGATAAGATCTGCATCGAGTATTTCACAACAGCACATGAGCTGAAACCGGAGATCAAAGAGATCGAGTACTACCTTGCCTTTTCGAAACAGCATTACGGACAAGGACCACAGGTTGAAAATGCACGATCAATGTACCGACAAATGGCAACAGGCGATGAAGAAGAAAAAACGTGTGAATTTACGTCGCAATGTGTTTCTTACCCAAGCCTTGCCTTGTTCCAGCTGGGACACTTAAAGCAGTTTTATGATAACGACCTGGACAGTGCGATCTATTTCTATAACAGCGCCACGAAATCAGCACCGGACTTCGTTGAGGCTTACCACAATATGGGTATGTGTTATGACTTAAAAGGGAACAAAACACAAGCTCTTAAGAAGTTTGGGCAGGCATTAAAATTTGATCCGGAGTATACGCTGTCTCGTGAGTATGCGGACAGAATCAAGTAAATGCAAAACAGAGCAATTTACATTCAACTCGTTGGTGATGCGATCATCCCATTGCTAGGTTTTTTCCTGTGGGATTGGTCATTGTATTTCATTCTGCTTTTCTACTTAATTGACCTTCTCGCATCAGAGGTAGTGATCCTGTTTAAAGCGAAAAAAGCACAAGGAACTTATACGGGTAAAAAACGTCCCTTTCAAGTGTACAGCTGGAGTCTGTTTATCTTGAATATTCTGGCATTTCACAGTGGTATTTTCATGATGCACCCGGAGATCGACTTTCAGAAAGAATTCATTGATTTCATCATGTATGAGGAAATGGGAATTCCGCAAGGATTCGTACTTATCCCTTTAATTGGTTTTATTGCTTATCAGCAGTATCAAATGGAGTTTGTCCGAACGGGTTTATTCCTAAAATCGGAAGCACCGAAGCTTTGGGCAAGACATATTATTGACAGGTTGAACATTTTGATCTTCGCACTGTTCATCACGATACTATTGATCTTTGTTCCGCTTTCTGAAACAGTTGTATTACTCTCAGTTGTGATCCTAAGTGGGCTGTATCAGCTGTTACTTTCGTTTCGCTCTAAGCCAGCGCGGTA